>JAEUQQ010000078.1 GCA_016789685.1 Acidobacteriota bacterium
CTGGGTCGAGAATCCCCAGTAGCCGGTCTGCGTCCCGTTCCTGATGTGCCAGGCGCCGAGCGCGAGCGCGGCCACGAGGAGGGCGCCGGCGGCGATGGCCACGCGCCGGGGACGGGCCGCCGCCGGCGTCAGCACGCCGAAGAATGGCAGAGCCACGGCGAGCGGGTACCCGATGATTTTCGCGTAGGCCGCTCCCACGCCCGCACAGACGGCCACCAGGAACCACTGGCCAGCACGTCGGGACGTGGCGGCTCGTTGCCACCTCAACAGGGCGAGGCCAACGATGGCAACGGCCAGCGAGAGCCAGACCTCGGCGAGCGCCGAAACGCTCCACATCAATTGGTCGGGCGACAGGGCGAGGATGCACCCTGCGGCGAGCCCGGCCCGGCGGCCTGCCAGGTCGGCTGCCGTCAGGCTCACGACGAGTGCAAGAGCCACGCTGAGGAGGACGTTGAGAGTAACGGCCGAAAGCACCGGGTTGGCGGCAATCGAGCAGCAGGCCAGCAACGCGGGAAAGAGCGGCGGGCGATAGACATGGGGCTCGCCAACGCCGAACGAGGCGTGGGCACGTAACCCGTCGGCCAGTTGGAGGTACGACTGGCCATCAGGCGTGGCGACGACGTCGGCGGGCGTGCCGAGGAGCCATGCCGCCAGGCCCAGTGCGGCGCGGGCCGAGACCGTCACCGCCGCCACCAGCCACCAGTCGGCGCGCCGCATCGCGAGCGGGCCGGCGACAGGCACCGGCGTCACCCGCGCGTCAACATGGCCGCCAGCGCCGACGGACGCAGGCTGAACAGCAGCTTCCGTTCGTTGAGGTAGGCCAGCGAACAGTCGGCGCAGTCGTGCTGGCGCACGTGCCGCAGGGCGGCGTCGAGGCCATCAGCGGCGGCATTCTTCGGAATGAAGCTGGCTACATGCAGACCACAGGGATGCACGTCGCCGTTGGGTTCAATGTGGATGTAGTACCGGCCAGCCATGCACGTCGACGGGCCGTCACCTCGCACGGCCAGTTGGCCGGGATGCGGCCACGCCGCCGTCCGCTCGTAGCTCTGGGCCGAGAACATGAGCACGCGCCCCTCCCGCTTCCATGCGGCGAGCCGGCGGTACATCTCGCGCTCCTCCTCGAGCGGCAAGGCCAGCGGCTTCGCGGTGTCGTCCTGGTACGCCTTGCCGAACATCACCGCCTGGGCGTTGAGTCCGATGCCCCGCTGCTCGCAGAACGCCATCATCGGCTCGAGGTCGACCAGCGTGTCGCGGTGCACGACCATGTTGATGTAGACCTTGCGGCCACGCGCCAGCGCCACGTCGATCGCCGTCATGGCGGCCGCATGACTGCCCGGACCGCGATACTGGTCGTGCAGGTGCGGCGCGAGCGCGTCGAGGCTGACGACGACTTCGCGCAGGTGGTCGAGCAGCGACGCCTTGCGGGCGATCGCGATGCCGTTGGTGACGACGGCGGTCTCGATGCCCGCATCGAGGGCGGCCCGCGCGATGTCGCCGAAGTCGCGCCTGATCGTCGGTTCGCCACCCTGGAACTTGATCCGCAACGCGCCGACGCGCGCCAGTTGCGGCATCAGGGCTTGCCACTGCGCGGTCGTCATCAGGTCGGTCTCGATGTCGGGACAGCGGCAATAGGTGCAGCGCAGGTTGCAGGCGTTGAGGAGCACCGCCTGGACCTCGAACGGGTGCAGCGGCGCGAAACGATGGCGCGCGTAGTGCAGCGCGAGCTTCAGGGCGCGTCGCACGATCAGGCCTCGGGGTCAGCAAACAGCGTCACCTTGGGATAGCTCGGTGACAGCCGCACGAATGGAAGGGCCAGCATGCTGGCAATCAGGAGGCCCGCGACCACCCACGGCAACGCCACGGTGGCGATGCCCCCGGCGATGGCCGGCCAGGGATGACGCCGCACGGCTGACCATGACGCCGCTGCGGCGGCCGACAGGCCAGCGACCACGACGCCCTGCAGCGGCCAGGCCCACAGGATCGCCGCAGCGGCCGCCGCAAGGCACCAGGGCACGACGGCAAGCAGCAGCACGCGGACCATCAGCACGGCTCGGCTCCCCCGCGAACGCCAGCCCCGCCTCGCCGCGACCCGGATCACCTCGCGCAGGTACGCCCCCGCCTTGCGGTGCTTGTGCCGTGCGAACTCGGCCAACGTAGCGGGCCCCCGGAGCTCGCGCACTTCGACGTCGACGTACGCGACGCGGAACCCGCGCACGAGTGCCGACAGGCAGAGGTGCGCGTCATCTGACACCACGTCCTCGTCGAAGGGCTCCAGTGCCGAGCGACGGACCACGTAACACGGGCCGACCACCAATCCCGCCGAGCCGAGCACGCGGGCCTCGGCCGCACGCAGGCGGTTGGAGTAATGCCAGTAGACCTGTTCGAGGACGACCGGGCTCGCCGACCGGAGCGCCGTGCCGACCAGCGCACACCCGGGGTCGCGTTCCAGCTCATCGACCAGGCGCTCGACGATCGACGGCGGCAGGCATGCGTCGGCGTCGGTCACCAGGACGTACGGCGCGTCGCCGCGCCGGGCGGCGTGATTCACCTGCAGGGGTTTCGACGCGGCCGGCACGACCGTCACGTCGAGCGCCAGCCCGCGCTCGGCAGCTGCCCCGAGCGCAAGCGTGACGGTACCGTCGCTCGAGCCTCCATCGACCACGTGCACGCGCAGGCGATCCGCGGGATAGGTCAGCGCGGCGAGGTTCGCCACCTTTGCCGCAATCGCCGGCGCCTCGTTGTAGACGGGCACCACGACATCGACGCGGGGCGGCGAGGCTGTGGTCATCAGGCGTGGACGCCGGGAGCCTCGTGCCCGGTGCGGGCGACGTACTCCTCGTACGTCCCGGGATACAGGTGCGGCCGCGACTCGACGCCGCTTTCGCCCCCGAGTTCGAGGACGCGATTGCTCAGGCTGCGCAGGAACGCACGGTCGTGCGACACGAAGATCATCGTGCCCTCGAACGTCCGGAGCGCAGCGATGAGCATCTCCTTCGTCGCCATGTCGAGGTGATTCGTCGGCTCGTCGAGCACCAGGAAGTTGGGCGGATTGAGCAGCATCCGCGCCAGCACGAGGCGCGTCTTCTCGCCGCCCGAGAGCGCCCGGATCTTCTTGTCGATCTCGTCGCCCGAGAACTGGAACGCGCCAGCCAGGTTGCGCAGCACCCCGATCGACTCGTGGGGAAAGTCGTGCTGCAGCTGCTCCTCGATCGTCAGGTCGGGATCCAGCACCTGCAGGGCCTGCTGCGCGAAGTACCCCATCCTGACCGAGGCCCCCAGCGTCGCGTGCCCGTCGTCGGGAGGCAGCGCCCCCGCAATCATCCTCAGGAGCGTCGTCTTGCCCGCGCCGTTCTTCCCCATCACCGCCCACCGCTCGCCGCGGCGGATGACCATGTCGAGGTGGTCGTGCACGACGCGCGTGCCATACGCCTTGGTGAGCCCTTCGACGACCACGACCTGCTCGCCCGAGCGCGGCGGCTCGCGGAAGTCGAACTGCACGACCTTGCGCTTCTTGGGCAGCTCGATCTTCTCGATCTTGTCGAGCGCCTTGACGCGGCTCTGCACCTGCGCGGCCTTGGCGGCGTGCGCCGCGAAGCGCTCGATGAAGCGCTGCTCCTTGGCCAGCATCGCCTGCTGCCGCGCATACGCCGCCTCGCGATTCGTCTCGCGCAGGGCGCGCTCGCGCTCGTAGAAGTCGTAGTTGCCCGAATACACCGTGATTTCGCCGCCGTCGATCTCGGCGACCTTCGACACGATGCGGTTCATGAACTCGCGATCGTGCGACGTCATGAGCAACGCGCCCGGCAGCGACTTGAGGAACGCCTCGAGCCAGATGATCGACTCGATGTCGAGGTGGTTGGTGGGCTCGTCCATCAGCAGGACGTCGGGGCGCCCGAGCAGCACGCGCGCCATCGCGACCCGCATCTTCCACCCGCCCGACAGGGCGCCCACGTCGCCATCCACCCGCTCGTCATCGAACCCGAGGCCGTGCAGCACTTCGCGGGCCTGCGACTCGAGCGTGTAGCCGCCGAGGTGGTCGTACTCCTCCTGCACCTCGCCGAACCGCGCGAGGATGCGATCCATGTCGTCGGCCCGATCCGGATCGCCCATCGCGTGCTGCAGGGCTTCGAGTTCGTGGTGGAGGTCACCGAGCCGGCCGCTGCCCGCGATCGCCTCGTCGAGCACCGAGCGGCCCGACATCTCCTCGACGTCCTGGCGGAAGTACCCCACCGTCAGCTTCCGCGGGACGGTGACCTCGCCCTCATCGGCCGTCTCTTCGCCGGTGATCATCCGGAACAGCGTCGTCTTGCCCGCCCCGTTGGGCCCCACGAGGCCGACCTTCTCGCCAGGGTTGAGCTGGAACGACGCGTCGACGAACAGGACCTGCCGACCGTACTGCTTGTTGATGCGCGCGAACGAAATCATTCCCGACAGGTTACGACAGAACCGGCCCGCCTGCGGGGCGCGACCGATCGAACGGCGAGAAGGCAAAGGCGCCGAGCGCCGAGACCGAGGCCCCGATGAACGTGTACCACGTCCAGCCGACGCTGCCGGCTCCCCAGAGCCACACCAGCACCACCAGGCCGGCCGACATCCCGACCAGCATCGATCGGGCCTTGATCGACCGCGAGAGCACCCCCACCAGGAACGCGCCGAGCACCGGACCGCTCGTCAACGAGAGCACCGAGAGGCCGGCATCGAGCACCGAGCGGTCCATCCACTGGGCGCCGAGGGCCACCGCGAGCTGCACGACGCCCCACCCGATCGTCGCGTGCCGCGAGAGGCGCATGAGCGTCGCCTCGTCGGCGTCCGGGTGCCAGTACTTCTTGTAGAAGTCGTTGACCGTGGTCGCGGCCATGGCGTTGAGCGACGGCGACAGCGCCGCCGCGACGATCGCGGCCACGATGAAGCCGGCGACGCCGCCCGACAGGTGCGTGACGATGAACGTCGGCAGGATTTCGTCGGTGCGCCCCAGCGTCGGCACCGGGGCGTGCTGGTAGTAGGCGAACAGCAGCACGCCGATCGTCAGGAAGAGCACGAACTGGGCAAACACGACGAAACCGCTGAGCACGAGCCCCAGGCTGGCCTCGCGCGGCGAGCGGGCCGACAGCAACCGCTGGACCAGATATTGGTCAGTACCGTGCGTCGCGAGCGTCAGGGCTACGCCACCGATGATGCCCGCCCACAGGGTGTAGATCTTGAGCGGATCCCACGACAGGTCGAGGAACACGAACTTGCCGGCTGCGCTGCCGATGCTGACCACCTCGGCCCATCCGCCCGGCACGCGCGACAGCAGCGCAAAGAACACCACGATGGCGCCGGCCACGTAGACGAACATCTGCACGACGTCGGTCCAGATGACGGCCGAGACGCCGCCGCGCACGGTGTAGACGATCATCGCCGCGCCGAGGATGACGACCGTCCAGGGCACGGGCACGCCAGTCACCACGGCAATCACGAGCGCGGTGGCAAACAGGCGGATGCCATCGGCCAGCGATCGCGTGATCAGGAAGATGAGCGCCGCGGTGGTCTTGACCGAGGTCCCGAATCGCCGCTGCAGCAGCTCGTACGAGGTGAAGAGGTCGCCGCGAAAGTACGCGGGCAGCAGCACGAGGCTCACCAGCACGCGCCCGATGACGTAGCCCAGCGCCAGCTGCAGAAATGTCATGTTGCCGGTGTAGGCCGACGCGGGCACGCCGATGAACGACAGCGTGCTGGTCTCGGTCGCGACGATCGTGAAGCAGATCGCCCACCACGGCACCGACCGGTCGGTGAGGAAGTAGTCCTTGGTCGTCTTCTGGAATCGGGCGAACCACGAGCCAAACGCCGTGATGGCGAGCAGGTAGACTGCGATGACGAGATAGTCGCCGGTGCCGAGAGCCATGCGTGCCGCCTCAGTTCGTTGCGGGCTCGGCCGAGGAAGCACCGCCGCGCGCGAGGTACGAGATCGAGAACCCGGCAAAAGCCGCGATGAGTCCGACGAGCGACGGCGTCATGCCGGCCACGCCCTTTCCGCCGGTCGTGAACTGCACGACCAGCACGGCGCCGACGCCCACGGCCATCGAGGTCAGCGCATCGCGCGTGCGCGCGCTGGCGATGAACAGCCCCGCCGCCACTGGCACGAAGAGGCTGACGCTGAGCAGCGTGTAGAAGATGCTGAGCGCCCCGATCACCGACGGCGACACGATCGCCAGCGCCGTCCCCAGCGCCGCACCGACGATGGCCGTGACGCGGCTCACGAGCAGGACGCGGCGGTCGTCGGCAGACGGGTTCAGGAAGCGCTTGTAGAGGTCTTGCGAGAGCGAGGTCGTCAGCATGAAGAGCACGGCGTCGGCCGTGCTCACCTCGGCCGAGAACACGGCCGCGAGACCGATGGCGCCGACCAGCGGCGGGAGGCCGTCGGCCAGGAGCTTGGGCAGGGCCATCTCGTGCGAGGCAAGGTCGGGAAACTGCGCCCGCGCGGCGATGCCGATCAGCACGGGCACCACCGCGTACAGCAGCAGCACGAACGCATTGACGCCCACCCCGACGCGCACGGCCCTGTCGTCGCGCGCGCCGTACACCTTCTGCAGCAGCCCGGGCGAGATGATGAACGCCGGCGCGAGCATCGCCAGGTACATCCAGCCCGACGACCCGTTCTGCCACCAGTGCCAATAGCCCGGCGACGGCACCGGCATCGTGCGCAGGCCCTCGAACCCGCCGACGGCGGCGAGCGCCAGCGGCAGCGCGAGGGCGAAGCCGAAGAACTTCACGGCGAGCTGCAGGACGTTCATCTTGACCGACGTCAGGAGTCCACCAGACGCGAAGTAGGCGGTGACGACGGTGCCGCCCGTGAGGCATCCGAGCCACTTGGGCAGGCCGGCGACGATGTTGAGGATCCACGCGAGGGCGATGAGCTGGCCCGAGAGAATCGCAAGCGAGCCGACCCAGAGCAGCGCCGACACGGCCGCGCGCACGCGGCGGTCGTACCGGAACTCGAGGAAGTCGCCCACCGTGCGCAGGTCGTGCTTCGCGGCCAGCGCGCGGATGCGCGGCCCGACCCACATCGCCAGGAAGAACGAGCCGACGGCCGCCGACCCGACCCACCACCACGCCGCCAGGCCGTCGCGATACCCGAGGCCGGCCGCGCCGACCGTCGAACCCGCCCCGATGTTCGCGGCGAGGAATGTGCCGGCAATCAGGCCCGGGCCGAGGCTCCGGCCCGCGACGAAGAAGTCGCTGCTGCCCTTGACCTGTCGGCTCATCCACAAGCCCCAGGCCATCATGACGAGGGTGTAGCCGAGGATGATCGCGAGGGAGATGTTCATGAGCCGCAGAGCGTACTCCACCAGCACGGACCGGGGCAATTCCTGGCCGGTGGAGCACGCCCTGCGACAGGCCTCAGGCGGTCGTCAGTTCCTCGCGGTGCCGCGCAGCCAGGGCCGCCGCCGCCTCGCGCTCGAGCCACTCGGCAAGCGTCGCAAAGGGATCGAACCCCACGACACGCGGGGCGTCGGCGACGAAGTTCGAGAGGGCGTTGATGTCGTAGTAGTACCGCTGCCCGTCGCGGTCATCGACGAGGAACTCCACGCCGCCGATCTCGATGCCCGCCTCGCGCATGATGCGCTCGACGTCGGCCACCACGTCTGGCCCGACGTGCGCCTGTTCGACGCGGATGCCGTTGCGGGGCGCGTCGATCGCGCAGGCTCCGCGCGCGAGGGCCACGCCGGCACTGGTCTGGCAGATATCGGCCGGACACAGGTTGAAGCTGTCGCCCGCCGCGTACACGTTGATGGCGTAGAGGAAGCGGCCGTCGAGCACTTCGACCCGCGTGATGTGCCCGCCTCGGGCCGGGATGTACTCCTGCACGAGCGCCGTCTGGTCGACCCCGAGGTCGAGGCGGCCATCTCCGGCCGCCCGCGCCAGTGCGTCAGGCGTGTCGTAGCGGACGATGCCTGCGCCGCTGCCCCCGACGTTGGCCTTGACGACCACCGGGAACCGGAGCCCCTGCGACGCCGCCACAGCCTGGCTGGCGTGGTTGATGACGCGCGCGGCCGGGAACGGCAGGCCGAGCGTGCGCAGCAGCGCGAGTTGCTGCGCCTTCGAGATCTCGAGACCGTAGGCGCGGGTGCCGTTGATGACCCGCACGCCGAGACGCTCGAGATGGGCCAGGTACCCCAGGGTGTGGAAGATGCCCTGCCCATGCCCGCGCAGGTACGCCGACGGGCTCATGCGGTTGAGGACCACGGCGTAGGCGTCGGCATCGTCGCGCGACGAGACGTCGAAGGTGTGCGCGGCCGCGTCGAGGCGGACGTACGAGGTGCCGCGCCGGTCGAGTTCGGCAAACAGCGGCCGGAACCAGTCGGGGTGCTCGTGATAGATGGCAATGGGACGTGGGAGGTCGGCCATGAATGCATCCTCGGCATCGACGCCGACACGGGCGCGGCGCGCGGTGGCTGGAGGCAGCCGCAGCGCGCCGGCTCGCGCCGGCCGTGTGGACTCAGGGTTGAACGGTGTGGATCGGAAGAAGGCGCACCGCGCCCGCGAGGCTCAGCTCGCGCGGCGCAGGCGCACGCTACAGGTGCAACGACACCCACACGCCGGCAGGTCACCGGCCGTGCTCCGCCAGGGGCGGGTGATGGGCATCGGGGCAGCGAGCATGGGATCGAGCGTAGCAAGGCGGAGCGCAGGCGCGCCACGCGCCTGCGTCATATGACGGGCCTCCGCTACTGGATCACGCGGAGCTTCGTGTCGACGACCTTCCAGGCGCCGGCGTCCTTCACCATGTGCACGCGTCCGCGCATCTTCCAGTCGGCGTGCGACGCGCCTTCGACCTCGAGCACGGCGGCGTCGCCCTTCACCAGTCCGCCCACGATCGTCGCGGTCTTGAGGTCGATGTCCTTCGACAGGGCAATCATCGGGGCCTTCTCGGCGTACGCCTCCGCCGTCATCACCGACTGGAGCGTCTTCTTGTCAGACGCGGCGATGGCCTTCGTGTAGGCCTGGAAGACCTTGCCAGGCTCACCTCCGCCCTTGGGCAGCGGCGTGCCAGAGACTGACCCAGCGAGCACGTCGGCGGCGAAGCGCACATCGAACTCGAAGGTCTCCTTGAAGAACGTCTCGGGGCGGACGGTGTACCAGCGTCCCTCGACGCGGCTGGCAGTGTTGACGGTCACCGACAGCTTGCCCGAGCCCCCCAGGCCGAACGGGTACCCGTCGTCTTTCTTTGGCGACGACCACTCGCCCTCTGCACGTCCGCCGCCCTCCTCGATGGCAAACGAGAGCCAGCCGCTGGCCTTCCCCACCTGCGCCTTTGCCGCGGCAATCGGATCGAAGCCGGCATCGGCGGCAGCGCAGTCGATCGGGCGCTCGGCCAGCGCGACCACCGTCTGCGTCTTGCCGGCCACGAGCGGGTCGGGGATCCGGAACGCGCAGGCAGCGACGAACTTCGTGGTCACCTTCTCGAAGCGGAAGGTGCCGGAGCCGGTCGAGGCTGCCTCGGCACCGGCCGCCAGCGCGGAGGCGGCGAGGCAGACGCCCACAAGACAGCTGGCAGGGGCACTGAACGCCCGGTCATGGAACGGCCTTCGCACGCGCATCTCACGCATTGGATCGACTCCTCGCTGGGCCACCAGGCCGGCAGCCGGGCATCGTGGGTTCTCGGGAGTAGACGCGCGGAGGTTGCCCACGTTACCACGTGCCGCAGCGGTGGTCGCCTGGGCGAGGCGGGGCCAGAGCATGCAGAAGGTGATGAAGAAAGATGTGACCCCGCCGAGGTTGGTCGTCTGCGCGAGGCGGGGCCAGAGCGTGCAGAAAGTGATGAAGAAAGATGTGACCCCGCCGGGGCAGGCCTTGTACGGCACAGCCTGCCCCAGGTGGTGGCTAGGCGTGCACGGCGAGACGGTCGAACACCGGGGCGAGCACGTCCGCAAGGTCGGGCTTGCCGATCTCCTGCAGGTCGTAGCGCACCCGCACGTTCGGCTGGTCGATCCTGATGATGCGCGTCAGGTCAATCGGCGTCCCGATCACGACGGCGTCGCACGGGACGCGGCGGATCGTCGCCTCGAGGTCCTTGACCTGTTCGTCGCCATAGCCCATCGCCGGCAGCACGACGCCGATGCCGGGATAGGTGGCGAACGTGTCGACGAGCTTCCCCACGGCGTACGGCCGCGGATCGACGATCTCGCTGGCCCCGAACTTCCGGGCCACAACGGTCCCGGCACCGAACTTCATCTCGCCGTGGGTCAGGGTGGGGCCGTCTTCGATCACGAGCACGCGCTTGCCCGCGAGTATCTCGGCACCATCGGCCATGACGGGCGAGGCGGCGTCGATCAGCCGGGCCGTGGGGTTCACGCTGCGGATGTTGTGCCGCAACTGTTCGATCGACGCCAGGTCGGCCGAGTCGATCTTGTTGAGAATCACGACGTCGGCCATCCGCAGGTTGGCCTCGCTCGGGTAGTACGCCAGCTCGTTGCCGACGCGCAGCGGATCCGCGACGACGATGTGGATGTCGGGGCGGTAGAACGGCAGGTCGTTGTTGCCACCGTCCCAGAGGATGACATCGGCTTCCTGCTCGGCCTCGGCGAGGATGTCGGCGTAGTCCACACCGGCATACACGACCGTTCCGCTGACGATGTGCGGCTCGTACTCCTCGATCTCCTCGATGGTGCAGCGATGCCGGGCGAGGTCGGCGATCGAACCGAAGCGCTGCACGCGCTGCGCGGCGAGGTCACCGTACGGCATCGGGTGGCGGATGGCCGCGACCTTGAGCCCACGCGCCTGCAGCATCCCGGCCACCTTGCGGGTCGTCTGGCTCTTCCCTGCCCCGGTGCGCACGGCGCACACCGCGACGACCGGCTTGCGGCTCGTGATCATCGTGCGCTGTGCGCCGAGCAGCACGAAGTCGGCGCCGCAGGCGTTGACCAGCGCGCTGCGGTGCATCACGTGCGCGTACGACACGTCGCTGTACGAGAAGACCACCTGCTGGACGTGGTGGCGGCGAATCAGCTCTCGCAGTTCGCCCTCGACGTGGATGGGGATGCCCCGGGGATACAGCGGACCCGCGAGCGCCGCCGGGTAGGCACGCCCGGCGATGTCGGGAATCTGCGCCGCGGTGAACGCGACGACGTCCACGGTGTCGTTGTCGCGATAGATCGTGTTGAAGTTGTGGAAGTCGCGTCCGGCGGCCCCCATGATGATGGTCGGAATACGCATGATTACCGCCTCTCGAGCACGTTACGAATCTGGTCGAACGCCCAGTCGATCTCGTCGCGGGTGATCACGAGCGGCGGGGCGATGCGCATCACGGTATCGTGGGTCTCCTTGCAGAGCACGCCCCGGGCCATCAGCGCCTCGCAATAGGGACGCGCCGGCTCGTGCAACTGCAGGCCGATCCACAGGCCGCTGCCGCGAACCTCGCGGATGACCGGGTTGACGATCGTGCGCAGCAGGCCCATGAAATAGGCACCGAGCTGGGCGGCGCGCTCGGGCAGGCGCTCGTCGACGATGACGTCGAGCGCGGCGATCGCGACAGCGCACCCCAGCGGGTTGCCGCCGAAAGTGCTGCCGTGCTCGCCGGGCTTGAAGACGCCCATCACCTCGCGCCGGGCCAGCAGGGCCGACACGGGGTAGAAGCCACCCGAGAGGGCCTTGCCGATCGTGATGGCGTCGGGCTGCACCCGCTCGAGCTGATACGCGAACATCGCGCCGGCGCGGCCGAGCCCCGACTGGATCTCGTCGACGATCAGCAGCACGTTGTGCTTCCGGCAGATCTCCTCGGCCCGCTTCAGGTAGCCGCGTGGCGGCACGACGATCCCGGCCTCGCCCTGGATCGGCTCGACGAGGAACGCGCACGTGTCGGGCGTGATGGCGCGTTCGAGCGCCTCGGCATCCCCGAACGGTACGAGCGTGAACCCCGGCGTGAAGGGTCCGAACCCGGCGCGGTACTCCTCGTGCGACGAGAAGCTGACGATCGAGATCGTCCGGCCGTGGAAGTTGTTCTCGCACGCGATGATGTGCTGGCGCCCTTCGGGGATGCCCTTGACCACGTGGCCCCACTTGCGCGCAGCCTTCAGGGCCGTCTCGACGGCCTCGGCGCCGGAGTTCATCAGCAGCGCCTGGTCGAAACCGCTGATGGCGTGCAGGCGCTCGAGCAGCCGGGGGAACTGATCGTTGCGGAAGGCCCGCGAGGTCAGCGTCACGCGCTGCGCCTGGCTCACGAGCGCGTTCTGGATGTGCGGGTGGCAATGGCCCTGGTTCACCGCGGAGTACGCGGCCAGGCAGTCGAGGTACTTCTTCCCGTCGACATCCCACACCCACACGCCCTTGGCGCGCTCGATGATGACGTCGAGCGGGTGGTAGTTGTGCGCGCCGAACTCGTCTTCGAGCGCGATCAGGTCGTGCAGAACGGCAGTCATGATGGCTCCTTAGCGCATGAGCGAGAACAACAGGGCCTTCTGGGCATGCAAGCGGTTTTCGGCCTGCTGGAACACGACCGACCGCGGCGAATCGATGACGTCGTCGGTCACTTCACTGCCGCGGTGCGCGGGCAGGCAGTGCATGAACATCGCGTCGCGACGGGCAAGGCCGAAGAGACGGGCGTTGACCTGGAACGGGAGGAAGATCCGATGGCGGGCGTCGGCTTCGGCTTCCTGGCCCATGCTGGCCCACACGTCGGTGTAGACCACGTCGGCGTCGCGCGCGGCCTCGTCAGGGTCAGTGGTCGCGTCGATGCGTGCGCCGGTGCGCATGCCGGCCTCGCGCGCCCACGCGAGCGCATCCTGCGCCGGCTCGTAGCCGGCCGGCGTCGCGGCGACGAAGTGCGCGCCCGTCAACGCGGCGCCGAAGATCAGCGAATGACACACGTTGTTGCCGTCGCCGAGGTAGGCGACGCGCAGGCCGCGCAGGTCGCCTTTCACCTCGCGCATCGTCATGTAGTCGGCCAGGCCCTGGCAGGGATGGCTGTAGTCGGTGAGACCGTTGATGACGGGAATGCCGGCGAACTCCGCCAGGCGGACCAGCCCCTCGTGCCCGTAGGTGCGCACCATGATGGCGTCGACCATGCGCTCGAGGTTCTTCGCGACGTCGTGGAGCGACTCGCGCTTGCCCAGGCTGATCTCGGGCGACAGGTCGAGCGCATGCCCGCCGAGCTGCGTCATGCCGACGTCGAACGAGACGCGCGTCCGCAGCGACGGCTTCTCGAAGACCATCGCCAGGGTCTTTGCCCGCAGGGCGGTCGAGAACTTGACGGGGTCCTTCTTCATGCCATCGGCCAGGACCAGGACGGCTGACATCTCGTCGGGCGACAGGTCGCGGAGCGACAGCAGGTCGCGGCCGAACAACGGGGTGCGGCGGTGCTCGAATTCCACCGGCGGGACTGACACGGACGTGGCTGACACGGACGTGGCTGACATGGATCAACCTCGAGGGGAAGGAATGGCCTGCAAGTCGAGAGCGGCTGTATACACAACAACCGCCCCTATTCACACCTAGCAAGACCCACTCCAAACGCACCACACGGGCAAGACACAGAGCCACAACGACTTGGCCGACGCAAATTCGCCGGAATACAAAACACCTATGCATATGCCGGAAGCCCGTCGCCCCGTGGCCGATGTGGGGTCACATCTCTCTTCATCACTTTCTGCACGCTCTGCCCCACCCGACGCGGTCAACGCCGGGTCGAGAGGCCGGGAAGTGGAGGTGCGGTGCCTCGGTGGGAGGCCCGCCGACGAGGTCGCGGATGCGCGGGTGCACCCGTGGCACCAGCACGGGGGCGACGTCTCACGCGCGAGTGGACGCGCCGCTCACCGGGGGGTCAAGGCAGGGGAGTACCGAGCAGCGACGTGCCAGCACTCCACCAGGTCGTCGACGAGCGGTACTGCGACAGCTCGACGACGAGTTGTGCGGTCGAGTCTGAGGCCACCAGCGTCACCGCAAACGGGCGGCCGTCGATCGCGTCGCGCCCGAACAGCTCCTGCAGCGGCAGCGACACCCGCCGGATGCCCGCGTCGACGACGACGCGCTGCTCGAGCGACGTACCATCCGTGAAATGCAGCCGGACGGTCGCCGTGATGGCCGCGCTCGAGAACTTGCCCACCAGCAGGTAGCCATCGGCCGACAGATCCGCGGCGCCGCCCGCGACCATCCACGCAGGCCCGAGGGCCCTGCTGCCGCCGGACACGTGGCCCTCGGACGACGGCGTCTGCCACCACGCCACGTTGGAGCCTGGCCCCCACCACGTCGCACGTTCGGCGACCACTGGCACGCCGTTCGTCGCCGTCGCCCGCACTGCAAACGACGCGTTGCGCAGAATCGGGGCATCGTCCGACGCTCGGACCGACGCGCGACTCCGCGCCGCGATCACGTGTGCACGCTCGACCACGGTTCCATCCGCTGCGGCGTACGTCAGGGTGACCTGTGCGTCAGTGGGCTCGGCGTTGGCCAGCAACACGTAGGTATCGAAGTTCGCGTTCGAGACCCCCTCGGCCATCCACCAGTCGACCGACGGCGCCGGGCTGCCCGCCGCGTTGGTGCCACCGCCGAACAAGGGATCGCCCGAGGCCAGCATGTACATCGACCGCTCGACGACGATCGGTGTGCCGTCGTCCGTCGTGAACACTGCGGCCACGTCGCCGGGCACGAGTTCGGGGATCTCGGCATTCGCCCAGAGCGTCATGCGTGCCCCCGCGGCGAGGACGACATCGCGCTCGACCGGCGCAAGCGGCGTACGTCGCAGAAACGTTGCATGCACCGTCGTCGTGGTGCTGGTGGGGTTGAAGAGCGCATAAAACAGCTGGAATGCGAGCGCCGTCGAGCCTTCGGCGAAGTGCCATGTGGGCGCCGGCGGTGCGCAGGCTCCGGCATGCTGGCCGACGCGCGAGCCTCCCCACTGCCCCCACGTCACTGTCCGCGTGACCGCGAGCGGCAGATCCGATTCGACGAGCAGCGGATGCTCGCCGCCCTCGAAGCGCAATTGTCCGTCGGTGAGATCGGCCGCGCGCGTCGCGCCCGCGGGAATGACGATCAGCTGGCGGTTGTCGGCGTCGGCGTCTGTGCCGTAGCGCACCAGCACGCGGGCCGGCTGTGATGCGTGGGGATTGAACATGTCGACGCGGCTCGCGATCGCGTCGGTCGTGACGCCTTCGGCGCAGACGTAGACATGCCGGCCCACCGGATGGGACCCGGCCACACGTTCCTGCACATTCGACAGGCCGTCGCCATCCGGATCGCCGGTCGGGTCGGCCGCCTCGACGCCGTACTGCCGCTCCCAGGCGTTCGGCAGCCCATCGCCGTCTACGTCTGTCTCGACGGCGAAGCCGGTGTGCGCACCCGCCATGCCGGGCATCCACGCCAGTAGTGTCTGTCCGGCAACAGGCACCAGCTTCTGCGTCTCGAGGATCGTGGCGCCAGCGTTCCACCACTGGAAGAGGCGGAATCCCTGCTGGCTGCCGTACCCGAAGACGGCGTCGGGATTGCTACGGGCCTGCACGTACGTCGTGCATCCCGGGCACGGCGTGCGGGCGCCCCAGTTCAGCCCTCCGTCATCCGATCCGAAGAGAAACGCGCGCTCCGGCTGTCGGCGCCGCGACTGTGGCGTCCAGAACAGCAGCGACATCTCGGCTTCGGGTGCGCGCGCCGACGCCGTGACCCCGAGCAGGTTCGTCGCCATCGGCAGCGAAACGTCGAACCAGCTCGCGCCACCGTCGCGCGTCGCCTGGAGCGCGCTTCCCGAGATCGACGCGAACGCCACCTGCGGACGGAACGGATGCGCCACGACCATCGAGGGACAGCAC
>JAEUQQ010000139.1 GCA_016789685.1 Acidobacteriota bacterium
CGACGTGGTCATGACGCGTCGCAGCGACGTGTTCATCCCGCTCGAGGAGCGCACGGCGATCGCCAACCGCGAGGGCGCCGACCTCTTCCTCTCGATTCACGCCAACGCCAGCCGGAACGTGAAGGCCCACGGCGTCGAGACGTACTTCCTCAACTTCGCCTCGAATCCCGAGGCCGAAGCCGTCGCGGCCCGGGAGAACTCGGCATCGGCGCAGGGCATGCACACCCTCCCCGACATCGTGCGGGCGATCGCGCTCAACAACAAGCTCGATGAATCACGCGACTTCGCGCGGCTGGTGCAGGACTCGATGATCAAGACACTGCGCACGCAGAACAAGGCCGTGCGCGATCTCGGCGTGAAACAGGCGCCCTTCGTGGTCCTGATCGGGGCCGGGATGCCCAGCGTGCTCGCCGAGATCGCCTTCGTGACCCATCCGCAGGAAGGCCAGTTGCTGCGCACCAATGGCTACCGCCAGCACGTCGCCGACGCGCTGTTCGAGGCGGTCACCCGCTACATCAAGTCACTGAAGACCGTCGGCACCGTCGCCCTGCAGGACTGATAGAATCGAGGCATGCAGCCGTCGGATTCCACGCCGATCACGGTGGTCGAGGTCGTTCCGCCGCGGTCGCGCGAAACGACCGTTCCCGACATCCTCATCGGGTCGCTGTCGATCGTCGGCCTGATGCTGCTCGGCGCGCTGGTGGTGGGTGCCGTCGTGGGCGGCGCGCTGATCGGCTACAAGCGCCTGTTCCCGGGCAACGCCTTCAACGGCCAGAGTGCCGACGAATCCGCGCTGCGGCTGAGCGGTCCGCCGTCGCCCTGACGCCGTCGGCGCTGCGCCTCACCACTCGCCGGCGGAACACGCGAGCTCGATCAGCGTTCGCGTGGCCACACCGGTGGGGCCTTTGGGCATGAAGGGTTTCGGTTCGTCTGCCCAGGCGGTGCCGGCGATGTCGAGGTGGGCCCACGGCTTGCCACCCGCGAACTGCTTGAGGAACAGCGCCGCCGTGATCGCGCCGCCGGCACGCCCGCCGGCATTCGCCATGTCAGCGATGTCGCTCTTCATCGCCTCGAAGTAGTCGTCATCGGCGGGCATCGCCCACATCCGATCGCCTGCCGCCTCGGCGCTCGCCAGCACGCGGTCGCGCCAGGTGACGGGCGACGCGAACACGCCCGACGTCAACCGCCCGAGCGCGATGCCGATGGCCCCGGTCAGCGTGGCCACGTCGACGAGGTGCGTCGCGCCGCGTTCCTGGGCGTACCAGAGCGCGTCGGCGAGCACGAGCCGTCCCTCGGCATCGGTGTTGTTGATCTCGACCGTCTTCCCGCTGGCGCCGCGCAGAACATCACCCGGCCGAATGGCTTTGCCGTCAGGCATGTTTTCGGCGGCGGCGATCACGCCGATGACGCGTACCGGAGCGCCCAGCAGCGCGATGGCCCGCATGGCGCCGACGACGGCCGCCGCGCCGCACATGTCGAACTTCATCCGGTCCATGCTCTCGGCGGGCTTGATCGAGATGCCGCCGGTGTCGAAGGTGATGCCCTTGCCCACCAG
>JAEUQQ010000181.1 GCA_016789685.1 Acidobacteriota bacterium
CTGGGGAACACCACGAATGAGCCGACCTGAACAATAGCAAGTAGTGGGCCAGCGGGCGATCGGCGGATTGGCGTGGCGTAGGGGGCAAGCCCGGCGGTTCCGATCGTGTGCCGTGATCGAATGATCGAAACAATAGTCGCCATGCCGGATGTTTAGTTGATTAGGTCGAACAATCAAACTAGCGACTTTTTGTCCGAGGCTCCGCAGACCGTAAGCGCCGTGCCGGAACGCGCCGCGACCCTTCCTGCGCCCCGCCCGACTTCGGTCTCGAGGGCCCTCGCCGCCCGCGGCCGGTTCGTTCGGGCAGAGGCCGCTCCCGGAGACGACGTACAATCAGCGGAGTGCGCCCAGGTGGCGCGCAGGAGTCCCATGGAACGTATTACCGTGCACGCCAAGTTCCACACCGGGCATCGCCAGCTCGGCTACCCAGGCAAATGCAAGTTCGTCCACGGTCACACGTGGCGCGCCACGATCACCGTGACGACCGACGAGTTCCCCCGCGACGACCTCGACATGTCGCTCGACTTCGGCGACCTCAAGCGGATCGTGCGCTTCCTCGATCACAAGATGCTCGTGACCGAGAACGACGCGACCTTCCTCGATCCGGCCCTGTTCGAGCCCGAGGGCGTCGTCCTGATCAGGGGCAAGGGGCCCAGCGTCGAGAACGTCGCGGCCTACGCGTTCGACGGCGTGGTGGCGCACATCAGCGAGAAGTTCCCGGGGCGGGGCAAGGCCTACGTGATCTCGGTGACGATCATCGAGACCGAGAACAACCTCTTCACGGTCGAGAAGACCGCCACGATCTAGGCATGGCCGTACCCACGCCCGCCGCATGACCGCCGAAATCGTCATCCTCCTGCTGCTGCTCGTGGCCAATGGCGTCTTCGCGATGGCCGAGATCGCCGTGGTCACGGCGCGGCGCGTGCGCCTCGAGCAGCGCGCCACGCAGGGAGACACGCGTGCGGCGCGCGCGCTCGAGCTGTCGCGTCACCCGACCTCGTTCCTGTCGACCGTCCAGGTCGGCATCACGCTGATCGGCATTCTCGCGGGCGCGTACGGCGGGGCCACGCTCGCGGCGCCGCTCGAAGTCTGGCTCCGCCAGTTCGCGTGGGCCGCCGCCTCGGCCGACATCATCGCGTTTGCGGCCGTGGTGTCGGTGATCACCTACCTGTCGCTCGTGATCGGCGAACTGGTGCCCAAGGCCATCGCGCTCAGCAACCCCGAGCGCATCGCCTCGGCGGTCGCTACGCGCGTGGCGGCCGTCGCCCGCGTGGCGTCACCGCTGGTCGTCATCCTCGATGTCTCGACCCGCTTCGTGCTCAGGCTGCTGCGCATCGCCCCGGTGCAGGAAGGCACGGTGACCGAGGACGAAATCCGCGCGATGCTCAAGCAGGCGACCAAGACCGGCGACGTCGATGAAGTCGAGCAGGCGATCGTCGAGCAGGTCTTCAGGCTGGGCGATCGGCGCGTCAGCAGCATCATGACGCCGCGGCCCGACATCGACTGGCTCGACATCCACGAGGGGCTCGAGGGCGTGCAGAAGCACCTCGCGGTGGCCAAGCATCCACGCCTCCTGTTCTGCGACGGCAGCCTCGATGCGGTGCTCGGCGTTGTCAGGTCAGAAGACGTCCTGACGCACCTGCTGTCGCACCAGCAGGTCGATCTGCGTGGCATGCTGAAGCCGCCGATGTTCGTGCCGGCGACGCTGTCGGTGTTCAAGCTCGTCGAATCGTTCCGCGCGAGCAAGATGCACGTGGCGCTCGTGCTCGACGAGTTCGGGGCCGTCGAAGGCATCGTGACGCCGAGCGACGTGCTGCAGGGGCTCGTCGGCGAGATGCAATCCGACACGCACGCGGGCGAGGATCCGTACATCACGGTGCGCGCCGATGGCTCGTGGCTCGTGGATGGCATCACGCCGATCGAGGAAGTGGCGCAGGTCGTCGGGCTGGCGCCCACACCCGACGACGAGGCGGGGAGTTACCAGACGCTGGCCGGCTTCGTCATGACGCGGCTGGCACGCGTGCCGCAGGCCGGCGAGACGTTCGTCAACGGCGGCCTCCGGTTCGAGGTCATCGACATGGATGGGCGCCGGATCGACAAGGTACTGATTTCGCGGACGGCCGTCACCGACGCGCCAACTGCCCAGGGTGGCCACGCGGATGAGTGACGTCCCACGTGATCTGACGCTGGCGCCCGACGGCGCCGGCCCGGCGACGTCGCCCCTGGCGGCGATCGCCCCCGACGAGCGGGCCCTCGTCGCACGGCTCAAGGCCGGCGACGAAGACGCCTTCACGACCGTGGTGCGCGACTTCGGGCCGCGGCTCCTGTCGGTCGCCCGCCGGTTCGTCCTCAACGACGAAGACGCCCGCGACGTGCTGCAGGAGGCGTTCGTCTCGGCGTGGCGCGGCATCGGCGCGTTTGCGGGCACGTCGCGCCTCTCGACCTGGCTCCACCGCATCGTCGTCAACTCTGCCCTGATGAAGCTGCGGAGCAAGCGTCGCCGCCCCGAAGAGGCCCTCGAGCCCCTGCTGCCCGCCTTCGACAGCGACGGACACCACGCCGTGCGCGTGATGACGTGGCCCGACGCCGAGGTGCGCCTCGCGCGCGAAGACACGCGCCGCTACGTGCGCTCGCGGATCAACGAGCTGCCCGAGTCGTACCGTATCGTCATGCTGATGCGCGACATCGAAGGTCTGGACACGGCCGAGACCGCGCGTGCGCTCGGCCTGACAGAAAACGCCGTGAAGATCCGACTCCACCGTGCGCGCGCCGCGCTGCGCACGCTCCTCGATCCCCGTTTTCGCGAGGCCCTCGCATGACGTGCTGCGAGCTGCTCGATTTCATCGACGACTATCTCGACGGCGGGTTGTCGCCCGAAGTGCGCGAGGTGTTCGAGAAGCACATGGGCAAGTGCCGCCCCTGCAAGGCATATCTCGACACCTACATGCAGACGGTCTCGGCGAGTCGTGGGTGCTGCGAAGACGCCGTGCACCACGACTCGACCTGCGACAGCCTGCCGGCCGAACTGGTCAGGGCCATCCTCGCCGCCTGCGGCTGCAAGAAGAGCCAGCAGGGAGGCACCTAGGGGCCGCCGCACCCCGCTGCGGCCCCGTGCCGTGCGCGGTGCCTACTTGCCGCCGAGTTCCTCGTCGATCAGTTCGGCAAAGGCCTCGAGCGGTTGCGCGCCCGACACCAGGCGGCCGTTGACGAAGAACGCCGGCGTCGACTGGAGCCCGAGCTTGGCCGCCTCGGCGATGTCCTTCTCGATGCCCGCCTTGTGCTTCCCTGCGGCCAGGCACGCGCCGAACGCGGCGCTGTCGAGGCCCACCTTCGCCGCGTGCGCCAGCAGCGTCGGGTCTGACACGTCGTTGCCCGCCGCGTACAGGACGTCGTGGTACTCCCAGAACTTCTGCTGGTCGGCCGCGCAACGCGCCGCCTCGCTCGCCCGGCGCGCGTTGGGGTGCAGCCCGTCGAGCGGCAGGTCCTTGTAGACGACCTTGACCTTGCCCCTGTAGCGCTCGAGCAGTTGCAGCAGCGTCGGCTGCACCGTCCGGCAGAACGGGCAGTGGAAGTCCGAGAACTCGACGATCGTCACCGCCGCCGCGGCGTCGCCGCGCACGGGTGAGCCGGCGACGTTGACGTCGGCGCGCCGCACCGCCGGTGCGACCAGCGTCACGTCGATCTTCGACGTGCTGCGCAGGCCCCCGATGAACTCCTCGCGCCGCGCCTCGCGCTGCTGCGCGACGAGGAACTCCTTGATGCGCACCTTGATGTCGGGCATCTCGCGGATGCGTGCCTTGTTGGCGTCGTAGAAGCGATCGACATCCTCGTCGGCCACCGGCGCAAGCTTCGCGTCGACTTCGGTGGCCAGCAACTGCTCGACGGCGACCTTGCGCTTCGCCGCCTCGCGCTCGACGAGCCGCTCCGCGATCATCGTATCGAGCTGCTTCTTCTTGAGGTCGTAGATTTCGCGCTCGAGGCGGCCGAGCTCGGGGCCGAGCGCCTTCTCGACGTCGGCCTCGGTGATCGGCGACCCGTCGACCATGGCGATGACCCTGGCGCCGGGCGCGACGGGGGGCGCGCCAGCCGCACCCGGCGACTGCGCGCGGGG
>JAEUQQ010000207.1 GCA_016789685.1 Acidobacteriota bacterium
CGGTCGGCCGCGACACGGATCTCGATCTGATCGCCTTCCTTCAGTTCGAGTGCCTCGACCACCGCGGCGGGCAACCGCACCGCGAGGCTGTTTCCCCACTTCGCTACCTGCATGCATCGACTCCCCAGGTTGGATATACACAAGCAAGTGTATATCAATCTGCAATCACGACCAAGGAGGGGGAGCGACAGTCGCTGATGAGCGATATGACCGTTTCGCTTACTGACGAGATTCGTTTCTAAGCTCCGCTTACCTGGACATCGCAACGATGAGGACGGCAGGGCGCCACGTGGGGCTGAGCAGTGACGGGCAGGCGAAGGCGTTCATTCCTGCCGCGCTTCCCCCGAGTCCGCCACTCGAGTGGATGGGCACCTCGTGGATGCAAGTTGATAACTTGCAATAATGCAAGATAATATCTTGCGTGGTCTTCGCCTGCCCGCCCCTCTCGGACGCTGAGCGCAGCGTCATCGCCACCATCGACGAGCTGCGCACCAACCTCAGCTATGCCGCTGGTTCGCGGCGTTGGACGGGGCTCCTGCGCCGCGTCGCCTTCGCCAGGGCCATCCAGGGCTCGAACTCCATCGAGGGCTACAACGTGACGGTCGACGATGCCCTCGCGGCCGTGGACGGCGAGCCGCCACTCGATGCTGTCGCCGAGACGTGGGCCGCCATCGTTGGCTACCGGAATGCGATGACCTACGTCCTGCAACTCGCAGACGATGAGCACTTCGAGTATTCGGCGTCGCTGATCAAGGCCCTGCACTACACGATGCTCAGCTACGACCTCGCGAAGCGTCCAGGCCGTTGGCGCGCGGGCGCGATCTTCGTGCGGAGTGAGCCGTCTGGTGAGCGGGTCTACGAGGGACCGGACGTCGAACTGGTGCCCGGACTGATAGACGAACTCGCCGCGTCGCTCAACGCGGCCTCTGACGTCCCAGCGCTCGTGCGCGCGGCGATGGCGCACCTGAACCTGGTGATGATCCACCCCTACGCCGACGGCAACGGGCGCATGGCGCGCTGCCTCCAGAGCCTGGTGCTGGCGCGTGAGGGCATCCTCGCGCCGCAGTTCTGCAGCATCGAGGAGTATCTGGGCCGCAACACGCAGGCCTACTACGCCGTACTCGCGCAGGTCGGTGCGGGTGCCTGGCATCCCGAGCGCGACACCTTGCCGTGGGTGCGCTTCTGCCTGACCGCGCACTATCGCCAGGCGCAGACGCTGCTCCGCCGCACGCGCGAGATCCAGCGGTTGTGGGACGCGCTCGAAGCGCTGATCAAGGAGCGCGGTTTGCCCGAGCGCACGCTGGCTGCGCTGTCTGATACGGCGATGGGCTTCCGCCTCACGAACTCCCGCTACCGTGCGTTGGCTGACGTGAGTCCCAACCTCGCGAGCCGCGATCTCGCGACCTTGTGCGCAGCAGGCCTCCTCACCGCCAGGGGCGAGCGCCGAGGGCGCCACTACATCGCCTCCTGGCAGACACGCGGCATCTACGCGAGCGCGCGCGAGGCCAGGGTCCACGTGCCGGATCCGTTTGGTGATTCCGGCGCTGCCGCCCGCGGTTGAGGCCCTCTGCCCCCCGTCGCGCGTGTTGCGCGACGAGGGGGGCGTGGCTGAGCGCCGGACGCTGAGAGCCTGGGCCACTGGCGGGGCAGCCCGGCAACAGGCGTGACCCGATCTGTCACGGCATCCGGCCAGGATCGTCCTGGTCGTGATGAGCCGCGCCGGGACGGACACCGACGAACTCCGACCGTTTGCCTACCGGTTTATGCAATTAAGAAACGCTGTTCCCGCTAGTCCGGAATCGGCTAGTGTGTCGCGACGACGAGCGTGGCGGGAAGCAGTCCGCGACGTCGCCTCCCCCCGTCCGAGCGCGTGCGGGGACCACGTGGTGCCTGCATGACCCCAGACCTGAAGGCACATGTCCTTGACCGGCTCGTCGAGACCGGTGTCGACAACGAGGAGTGGTCGTTCCTCGTCGTGGCCGCTCTCGACGGCCCCGATGCCCTCGACAACTACCTCGTTGGCCGCTCGACCGGGAAGACAGATCGCGAAGGAAGAGGACCCGTCTCGCCGAAGCCCGCAAGAGCACAACGGGCGAAGCCTGAGGCGAAGGGCGAAGCGGAACCGCCAGGCGTCTACGTCTCCTCGATCACCGTCGAGGGCTTCCGCGGCATCGGCCAGAGCGCCACGTTGACCTTGCGCCCGGGACCGGGCTTGACGCTCGTCGTCGGTCGCAACGGGTCGGGCAAGTCGAGCTTCGCCGAAGGCCTCGAGGTGCTGCTCACCGGCCAGAACTACCGGTGGCTGAAGCGGACCAGGGCCTGGGTCGACGGCTGGCGCAACCTTCACCACGGCACCGCGTCGCTCAAGGCCGACCTCATCGTCGAGGGGCAGGGGCCGCTGACATTGACGCGGACGTGGGACGGCGACGAGGTGACGAGCAGCGCCGCGACCGTCGCCGCGAAGGGCAGGCCGGCGAGTGCCCTCGACAGCCTCGGATGGAGCAGCGCGCTCGCGACCTTCCGTCCATTCCTCTCGTACAACGAGCTGGGCTCGCTGCTCGAAGACGGACCGTCGAAGCTGTACGACGCGCTCAGCAGCGTGCTCGGCCTCGACGAGATGACCAACCTGCAGGCCGTCATCGCCGACGCGCGGAAAGTGCGGGCGGATCAGCACAAGGCCGCGACCGAGCAGGCGAAGCAGCTCGCGCAGGCCATTGGCGCCGTGGATGTCGCCAGCGGCGACTCACGGCCCTCGGCCGCGCTTCGGGCGCTGGCGGGGAAGTCGTGGGATCTCGCCTCGCTGACTAATCTCGCTGCCGGAGAACAGCAGGACGGCGCATCGGGCATCGACCTCCTCCGCCGGCTGCAGTCGCTCGCCCGGCCAGACGTTGCTGCCGCCAGCGCCATCGTCCTGCGACTTCGGGCCGCCGAGCAGGCCTGCGCGACGTTTGCGGGCACGAACGCCGAACGCTCGAACGAGACCGCGCGCCTGCTGCGCGAGGCCCTCGCGTTCCACGAGAAGCACGCGCCGGATGCGTGCCCCGTGTGCGGCACCGCGGGCGCGCTCGGCGCCGGATGGCGCGTCGACACCGCCGCCGAAGTCGAACGCCTCACGAAGGAAGCGACCGCGTGCCTCGCCGCCGAGAGCGAGCGTCGCAGCGTCATCGCGCAGGCACGCAGCCTCGTCATGCCCGTGCCTCCGGCGCTGGCGCAGGCCGCCGACGTCGTGTCGCTCGACAGCCTGTCGCTCGTGCGCACGCTGTGGAGCGACTGGGCCCTTGCCCAGACGATCACCTCGGCGCCTGCGCTCGCCGCGCACATCGAGTCGCGCGTGCTCGAGCTTGCCGAGGCCGTCGGGGCGTTGGCCGACGAGGCGGGCGTCGAGCTGGCGCGGCGCGAAGACCTGTGGCGCCCGCTCCAGTTGCGCATCGCCGCGTGGTTGCCGTCGGCCCGCGAGGCGCAGGCCGCGTCGGCGCACCTGCCCCAGTTCAAGAAGGCCGAGGAGTGGCTCAAGGAGGCCGTGAACGCGATCCGCAACGCACGGTTCAGGCCGATTGCTGCGCGCGTGGCCGCGGTCTGGAAGCAGTTGCGGTTGCAGAGCAACGTCGACCTCGGCGACGTCGAACTTGCCGGCACCGGCCAGCGGCGTCACGTGACCCTGCCCGTCAACGTCGACGGCATCGACGCCGATGCGCTCGGCGTCATGAGCCAGGGCGAGTTGCACTCGCTCGCGCTGAGCCTGTTCCTGCCGCGCGCCACGCTGCCCGAGAGTCCGTTCCGCTTCGTGTCGGTCGACGATCCCGTGCAGTCGATGGATCCGTCGCGCGTCGAGGGCCTCGCCCGTGCGCTTGCCGACGCCGCCCGCACCCGCCAGGTCAT
>JAEUQQ010000211.1 GCA_016789685.1 Acidobacteriota bacterium
CCGCGTAGACGAACGCGCCATAAGTGAAGACGAGCAGGGCAACGAGATCGAGGATCTGCACGGGACGTGGCCGGAATCACGATACGCGAATCGGCCGCCAGGCCGGCACCGCGGCGGCCCCAACGGCCAGAGCCGGACGCGAGCGGCAGCGGCGGGCGGGCGACCGGCGGCACGGGCCTGGTCCGCCGGAGTCGCCCGCGGGTTAACATGTCACCCGTGCCGGGCCCCCTCGCCATCAAGGACATCTGGCGCGTGATGAAGGACGTCGATCTCGACGCCGTTCGCACGCAGGCAAAGGCCCCGTTCGAGATCCTGATCGTCTCGGATGACGGCCGCGATGCCGAGGCCCTCGCCTGGACGATGTCAGGCGACGCCCCTGGCCCAACGGCCGCGGCCGCGCAAGGGCACGGCGAACCCGTGGTCGACGACCTCCATCCCTGGCTGCACGTCATCAACGCCCGGGCCGGGGTGCCAGCCGGCCTGCCATCGCCCGAGGTGGCGATCATCGTGTCGAGGACGGTGAAGCTGCCCCAGGCCACCGAAGCCGTGCGCGATCACTTCACGCGGCACGGGATCCCGGCGCTGACGGTCATCGTGGGCCCGCACACGAGCGCGGCCACCGTGGCACATCGCAGCGAGATGCGCCGGATCGCCATCGAGCACATCCACGTCTCGGCCCTCGCGGCCCTGGCCGATGCGCTGATCGCCTCGACGCGTGCTGAGGCGCGCCTGTCGCTTGCGCGGGGATTCCCGTGGGCCCGCAGCGCGGTGTTCCTGGCCACCGTCGATGAGACCGCGCGCGCGAATGCGAGCTACGCGCTGACCACGGGGATCGCCGAGACCGTGCCGGTGCTGAGTGCGCCGGTGGCGATTGGCGACATGCTGGTGCTGACGAAGAACCAGCTCCTGATGAGCTACCGGATCGTGCTGGGCACCGGACGCGACGGCGAACCCCGGGCGCTGATTGGCGAGATCGTCGGCGTGCTCGGCGGTGGACTGCTCTTCAGGCAGGCCGCGCGCTCGCTCGTCGGCCTCATCCCGGTCGTGGGCCTGCTCCCGAAAGTCGCGATCGCGTACGGCGGCACGTACGCCATCGGCCGCGCGATGATGGCGTGGGCGACCGACGGCCGCGAGGTCACGGCCGACACCGTCAGGAAGTACTCGTCAGAGGGACTCGAACGCGGCCGCCGCATCGCCCGCTCGCTCGCCGCGCAGGCGAAGCGCGGCCCGACCATGGGCGCGCGCGTGCGCGGCTGGATTTCACGCAAGCCTCCGCAGGCCTGAGCGCCGCGACCGGTCGATCGCCGCATGCCCATCCCTTCGCCAGCGTCGCCCGTCATGCGCGTCCGCCTCGACGTGATCGAGCGCCACCCGCATGCCGCGGCGATCGTCGATCGCGTGTGCGAGGCCCTGCGCGGCGAGATCGATGACGCGACGACGCCGGGGGCGATCGAGGCGGTGCGCACGGCGTTCGTCCATGGCCTGCGTGCGGCGCTGCAGGCCCGCGCGCTCGACGTGCCGGACGCCGACGTCACGCCGCGTGTGCGCGCCGCCGCCCGGCTCGCCCAGGCCGACGAGGAACTGGTGGCGTTCTGCGACGGCGCGTGGCGGCGTGCGGCGCTCGCCGCCTCGATCACCGACGAAGAACGCGTCGAGATGCTGCGGGGCATGGTCCTGACGCGCGCGACCGACAATCGCCTCAAGCAGTTCTTCATGGGCGGCGAGGTGCGGTACCAGGGCGCCTCGTTCCAGGGCAAGGGATTCCGCTCGCTCGGGCAGGAGGCCATCTACGCGTGCGCCCTCCGCCTGCGCCGCGGCGATCGCTATCGCGGTGATGGCGGACACTGGCACGGCGACGTGGTCGCGCCGATGATCCGCGACCTCGGCGCCACGCTGGCCATGCGGCCGACGGCCGACACCGTGCGCCGGGTGCTCGCGGCGCAGATGGCGCGGGCCGATGCGTGCATGGGGGGACGCGACCTGCATCCGGGCGAACCCGGCTGGGGGGTGCTGCCGCCGGCGGCCCCGCTGACGATCGCGACCCTCACGGCCGCGGGTCTCGCGTTTGCGATGGCCCAGGACGGCGATCCACGCGTCGCCATTTCGTTCATCGGCGACGGCGGGTCGTCGCTGGGCGAATGGCACGAGGCGATCAACGCGTGCGCCGTGAGGCGCCTCCCGGCGATTTTCTGCATCCAGAACAACCAGACGGCGCTGAGCACGCCGCTCGACGACCAGACACGCGTGCGCACGTTCGCCGACAAGGCGCTCGGCTACGGAATCGCCTGCCTCACGATCGACGGCACCGATCCCGAGGCCATCGCCGTCGCGTTTGCCTGGGCCGCCGAACGGGCGCGTGCACGCCTCGGACCGACGCTGATCGAGACCGTGTCGATGCGGATGTGCGGGCACGCGCACCACGACGACATGCTCTACCTGGGCAAGGACGCCCCGCCGTCGTGGAGCTATCCCGCGCTGCACGACGGTGGCTACGCCAACCGTGACGCCTTTGCCTTCTGGTCGGCGCGCGACCCGATCGCGACCTATGCCGCGCGCCTCGTCGAGCAGGGCGTGATCGCGCCCGGCGATCTGGCGCAGTTCCAGCGCGACGCCGACACGCTCGTCGACACCGCCGCGCAGGCGGTCGTCGCGGCCGACTGGCCCGACCCGGCGACCGTGGGCGTCGGCGTATGCGCCGACGAGCCGGCGCGGACGCGCATCGACGTGCTCGACCCCGGCTGGCGGCTGTCGATCGACGCGCAGGCGCCGCCCCTGCCCCCGCTCGAGCCTTTTGACAGCTTCGACAAGTCGGGCCGCACATTCCTCGATGCCGTCATGCTCGGCGTCGGCGACGCCCTGCGCTCGGATCCGCGCACGTTCGTGTTCGGCCAGGACGTCGGCGGCGCGTACGGCAACGCGTTCCTGCTGCTGCGACCGCTGCTCGACGAGTTCGGCCACCGGATCTTCAACGCGCCGCTGGCCGAGGGCGCCATCCTCGGCATCGCGATCGGCTCGGCGCTCGGTGGCCTCAGGCCGATCGCCGAGATGCAGTTCAACGACTTCGTCGCCTCGGGCTTCAACCAGCTCGTGAACAACGCCGCCAAGGTGCGCTACCGGTGGGGCGGCGAGGTGCCGATGGTCGTCCGCATGCCGTGGGGCGGCCTGCGACACGCCGGGCCGTATCACTCGCAGAACACCGAGGCCTGGTTCTATCGCACCCCGGGACTCAAGATCGTGGTGCCCTCTGTGCCAGCGGACGCGCGTGCCCTGATGGCGCTGGCGGTCGCCGACCCCGACCCCGTGCTGTACTACGAGCACATCGCGCTCTACCGCGACCCGCGCATCAAGCAGGTCATGCACGACGCGGCGGCGGCAGGCGACGGGTCGGCGCGCGCCGCCGATCGTGGCGAAGCCCCAGACCTGCGACGCGCCGCGCTGCGCCGAGCGGGATCTGACCTCGCGATCGTCTCGTACGGGGCGTACGTCCACCTGGCGATGCGAGTGGCTGCGGCGCTGGCGCGCGAGGGGGTCGAGTGCAGCGTCCTCGACCTGCGCTGGCTGGCCCCGCTCGATCGCGAACGGCTGCTGCGCGTGGCGCGCCATTGCGGACGGGTGCTCATCGTCCACGAAGACACCCGCACCGGCGGCATCGGCGAGAGCCTCGCCGCCATCATCCAGGAGGAAGCCTTCGAGTTCCTCGACGCGCCGGTGCGCATTGTCGGCGCGCTCGATACGCCGGTGCCGTATGCGCCGCCGCTCGAAGATGCGTTCCTTCCGTCAGAAGCCGAAGTGCTTCGTGCAGCCAGGTTCCTGGCCGCGTATTGAGGCCGTCCATGCGTCGCGAACTCCTCGACGTCTTGCGGTGCCCCTTCTGCGGGGGGCCGTGCGAAGTGTACGGACACGCCCACCGCACGCTGCCCGAGGTCGTCGTCCACGGCGTCCTCGGATGCGCGTGCTGCGCGTACCCGATCGTCGACGGCGTCCCCATCATGAAGACGAGCGATGACCTGAGCGATGCGATCCGCGCGATCGAGCGCGGGGCGATCGACGACGCCCGCGCGCTCGTGACGGATCTGCCGGAGCGCGACCGCGCCACCCTGCGCGCGCCCTTTGCGTCGTTTGCCGACGCCGTGACCTCGCTGTTGCCCGACGGCGAGGGCGACTACTACGTGCGCCGCTTCGGCGACCCCACGTTCATCGTCGCCGACGGCATCGCGCGCGCCGTGGCCCGCGTCGTCGGGCCCTCGTCGGCCGGCAGGCGCTTCGTCGACGTGTGCAGCGGGTGTGGACACCTCGCGCGCACGCTCGACACGCTGCGGTCGCACGACGCGCCGCCCGTGATGGCGCTCGACGCCTCGTTCTGGCGGCTGCAGGTGATGCGGCGGTTCATCGCACCAGACGCCGACGCCATCTGCATGGACGCAAACCTCGCCCTGCCACTGGCCAGCCACTCGGCGTCGCTCGCGATCTGCAACGATGCGTTCTCGTACGTCTGGAGCAAGCGGGCCCTGTCGGCCGACATGCAGCGGCTCGTGCACCCGCAGGGCGCCGTGGTCCTGACCCACGTGCACAGCATGTACGGCGAGAACGCGACGGCCGGCAACACGCTGGCGCCGTCGGCGTACCTCGCCCTGCTCGACCGCCCCGCGCGCCTGTTCGACGACGCGCGGTTGCGCGACGAACGCGTGCGGGCCCAGGTCGTCGATCTCGAGACACCGCTGACCGTCGACGTGGGCCCCGACGTGGTCTCGATCGTCGCGTCGAACGACCCACGCGTCTTCGAGGAGCACGTCCTGCCCGACCCGCTGGTGCACGGGGTGCTCCGTGTCAATCCGCTGTACCTCGTGACCGCAGATGACGACCGGCTACAGCTCGAGCTCAGCTTCCCGTCGGCGCACTACGCCGAGGAGTTCCGCGCCGCGCGGGCCTACCTGCCCGCCACGCTCACCATCCCGCGCCGCTGGCTCGAACGTACCCACTGGAACGACGTGGACGTGCTCGCCCTGCGGCGTTCGAGCATCCTGCTCGACGTCCCGGAGTCGTATGTCTAGCACCTGGAGTGTCTTGCCCCTCGCCGCGCTGCTGCTGTCGGCGGGATGCGCGGCCCGCGGTCCGCGCGCGACCGTCACGCCTGCCCCCGCGGCCTCGTCGCGCGAGGCCGCCACCGCGGCCACGTTCGAACGCCTGCGGAACGACCCGGTACTCAGGCGCGTGTTCCTGCGCGACATGCCGAAGGGCGGCGACCTGCACGTGCACGTCTCTGGCGCGATCTACGCCGAGACGTTCGCGCGCTGGGCCGTCGACGATGGCCTGTGTGTCGACGCGGCGCGCCTGGCGTTCACGCGGCCGCCCTGCGACGCCCCACTCGTGCCGGCATCGCGGCTGGTGACCGATGACGACCTGTACGACCGGATCATCGACGCCCTGTCGATGCGCAACTGGCACCCCGCGCGCAACAGCGGCCACTCGCAGTTCTTCGACTCGTTCTCGAAGTTCAGTGCCGCGACACGCGGACGCATGGGCGACATGCTGGCGGCCATCACGAGCCGCGCGGCCGCACAGCGCCTCAGCTACGTGGAGCTGATGTACCCCGTCGACGACAACGTGGCGCGGCGGATGGCGGCACAGGTGCCGTGGACGGGCGACATGGCGAGCATGCGCGAGGCCCTGCTCGCGGCAGGAATGCGCGAGGCGCTGCAGCAGGCGCGGCGCACGCTCGACGCCACCGAGGCGCGGCACCGCGAGTTGCTGAAGTGCGCGACGCCGCAGGCCGATGCCGGCTGCGCGGTGACCGTCCGCTACCAGTTGCCGGCCCTGCGCGCCTCGTCGCCCGGCGAGGTGTTCACGCAGTTCCTGTCGGGCTTCGAGATGGCGACGCTCGACAGCCGGGTCGTCGCCGTGAACATCGCGCAACCCGAAGACGGGCTCGTGGCGCGTCGCGACTTCCGGCTGCACATGGACATGCTCGACTACCTGCACGCGCAGTATCCGCGCGTGGGCATCGCCCTGCACGCGGGCGAACTGATCGAAGGCCTGGTGCCGCCTGAAGACCTGCGCTTCCACATCAGGTCGTCGATCGAGCGCGGGCACGCGCGCCGCATCGGCCATGGCGCGGCCGTGATGCACGAAGACGGCGCACTCGACCTGCTGCGCACGATGGCGGCCGAGCGGATCCTGGTCGAGGTGGCACTGTCGAGCAGTGACGGCATCCTCGGGTTGCGCGGCGCGCAGCATCCGCTGAAGACCTACCTGGCCTTCGGCGTGCCCGTCGCGCTCTCGACCGATGACGAGGGAGTCTCGCGCTCGTCGATCACGCGCGAGTACGAACGGGCCGTCGAGGAACACGGCCTCGACTACCCGACACTGAAGGCCATGGCGCGCGCGTCACTGCAGTACGGGTTCGTCGAGGCGCCAGAGAAGGAGCGGCTGCTGCGGGAGTTCGACGCCGCCATCGCCGCGTTCGAAACCGCGTGGGCGTCGGTGCCTCGCCCGTGACAGCGGGGCCAGTTTCGCGCGATGTGGGCCCGACGGCCCCAGAAGCCAGGCAACACCATTCCAGGAGCACACAGGTGATCACCCGCCGTTCACTCTTCGCCCTCGCGCTCGCGGCGTGCCTCATCGCGCCGGCGCGCGCCCAGCAGCCACCGGCGGCGCCCGAAGACGCCTACGCCCGCGAGCACTACACGAAGTTCGAGTACGAGATCCCGATGCGCGACGGCGCGAAGCTGTTCACGGCGGTCTACGTCCCGAAAGACCGGTCGACGACCTATCCGATCATGCTCAACCGGACGCCCTACAGCGTGGGGCCGTACGGGGTCGACAACTACCGCGCGGCGCTGGGCCCGTCTGACCACTTCATGAAAGACGGCTTCATCTTCGTCTACCAGGACGTGCGCGGCCGGTACATGTCAGAGGGCACGTGGGTCGAGGTCAGGCCGCACAAGGCACAGAAGTCCACGAAGGCCGACACCGACGAGAGCACCGACACCTACGACACGATCGACTGGCTCGTGAAGCACCTCCCGGCCAACAACGGGCGCGTGGGCATGTGGGGCATCTCGTATCCGGGCTTCTACGTGGCGGCCGGCATGATCGACGCGCACCCGGCGCTCAAGGCGGCATCGCCCCAGGCACCCGTCACCGACTACTACCTTGGCGACGATGCGTTCCACAACGGCGCGTTCATGCTGGCGGCCAACTACGGGTTCTACTCGGCGTTCGTCGAGCGCAAGGGTGGCCCGGCGCGACCGCCGCAGGGGCGCACGGCGATTGACTGGGGCACGCCAGACGGCTACGACTTCTACCTGAAGATGGGGCCGATCGTGAACGGCGCCCAGCGCTACCCGGCGCCAAATCCTTACTGGCAGATCAACATCGACCACACGTCGTACGACGACTTCTGGAAGGCGCGGAGCATCTGGCGTCACGCCAGCAACATCACGCCCGCGGTGATGACCGTCGGGGGCTGGTTCGACGCCGAGGACCTGCAGGGACCGCTGCGCCTCTACCGCGCGATGGAGCCGACGAGCGGCGGCCGCACCAACGTGCTCGTGATGGGGCCATGGACGCACGGCAGCTGGTCGCGGGGCGACGGCGACCGCGTCGGGAACCTCAGGTTCGGTTCGAAGACGTCGGCGTTCTATCGCGAGCACATCGAGTTCCCGTTCTTCACCAGCGTGCTGAAGGACCGCGCGCCGAAGGCGCCACTGCCCGAAGCCTACGTGTTCGAGACGGGCACCAACGAGTGGGCACGCTACGACACGTGGCCGCCGAAGCACGCGACGCCCACGACCTTCCACCTCGGACCGAAGGGCACCCTGACGGCGTCGGCGCCGACGACCTCGGCCGGATTCGACGAGTACGTGAGCGATCCCAACAAGCCCGTCCCGTACGTCGGCTACGTCACGATGGGCATGCGCGCCGACTACATGACCGAGGATCAGCGATTCGCCGCCACGCGTCCCGACGTGCTTGTCTACGAGACGCCGGTGCTCGACAACGACCTGCGCGTGACCGGCCCGATTGACGTCACGCTGCACGTGAGCACGACCGGCACCGACGCCGATTTCGTGGTCAAGGTCATCGACGTGTATCCGAACGACTTCCCCTCGGCCGACGGCCCCGGGCCGCAGCCTGCCAACGCCGTCAGGATGGCGACCTACCAGCAGCTCGTGCGCGGCGAGCCGTTCCGCGGGAAGTTCAGGAAAAGCTTCGAGACGCCTGAGCCGTTCACGCCAGGCACGCCGGCCACCATCACGTTCACGATGCCCGACGTCGCGCACGTGTTCAGGAAGGGGCACAAGCTCATGGTCCAGATCCAGAGTTCGTGGTTTCCGCTGACCGACCGCAACCCGCAGACCTTCGGCCACATCCCGAGCACGAAGCCCGAAGACTTCAAGGCACAGACGCACCGCGTCTACCGCGACGCGGCCCGCCCGTCGGCCATCACCCTGCGCGTGCGGCCCTAGTCCCGCCATGTCGCGGCTCGTGCTGCATGCGCCCGTGTCGGGCACCCTCGTTCCGCTCGACGAGGTGCCCGACCCCGTCTTCGCCCAGCGCATGGTGGGTGACGGCGTCTCGATCGCCCCGACGTCGTCGGTGCTGGTGGCGCCGTGTGCCGGCCGGGTCGCGCACGTCCACGGCGCACGCCACGCGATCACCATCACCACCGACGAGGGACTCGAGGTGATGCTCCACGTCGGCCTCGACACCGTGAAGCTGAATGGCGAGGGCTTCACGGCGCACGTGGCCGAAGGCGACCGCGTGAGCACGGGGGAGCCGCTCCTCGAGTTCGACCTGGCGATCGTGACGCGCCAGGCGTGCAGCCTGCTGACGCAGATCGTCATCACCAACGGCGAGCGCGTCGCCGCGATGACGCCACACACGGGAACGGTCGTGGCCGGGCGCGATGTCGTGCTCGAGATCGACGTGCGCGAGGCCAACGCCCCGACCGGGCCCGTGGTCGTCACCCTGTCATCTGCGCCCATCCGCATCACGAATGCGTCAGGGCTCCACGTGCGTCCTGCGGCTGCGCTGTCGCGCGCGGTCAGGGCGCTTGCCGCAGACATCGCGATCGTCTGCGCCGACGGGCGAGCGGCCGACGCCAGGAGCGTCGTGTCGCTGATGGCGCTCGAGGTCGTACCTGGCGACGACGTCGTCGTCCGCGCGACGGGGCGCGACGCCGAGCGCGCGATCGCGACCTTGCCAGGCCTGCTGGCGTCGGCACTCGGCGACGGGACGCCGGCCGACCTGCCGATCGACGACGCCGGACGGCCGTCGATCGCGGCGGACGTCGACGCCAGGGTGGCCGACGACGGCGAACGGTTGGTCGGCGCGGCAACGTCGCCGGGGGTAGCGGTCGGCCGCGTGTTCCAGTGGCGCCACGAGCCGATCGACGTCGCCAACGCCGGCACCGGCGTGCGGACCGAGCGTCGCGCCCTCGAAGCCGCGATCGATCACGCGCGCGCACAGCTGCGCGAACTGTCGCGGCGCCTCGAGGCAGACGCCGATCCGGGCAAGTCGGCCATCGTGGCGGCGCACGAGGCGCTGCTCGATGATCCCGACATCGTCGATGCCGCCGATGACGCCATCGCGCAGGGCATGAGCGCCGCGTGGGCGTGGTCGCGGGCCGTTGACGCGCAGGCGACGCGTCTCGCGCGGCTGCGGCACACCGTGTTTGCCGCACGCGCCGGCGACGTGCGCGATGTTGGGCGGCGCGTGCTCCGATTGCTGACATCGCGGGGCCGCGTGCGCCCGCACGTTCCCGAGCAGGCCATCCTCGTCACCGACGAACTGGCCCCCTCCGAGGTGATTGGCCTCGACCGCGCCCGCGTGCTCGGCATCTGCACGACCAGCGGCGGCGCTTCGTCGCACGTGGCGATCCTCGCGCGCTCGCTCGAGATCCCGATGGTGACGGCGGTCGATGCCGTGGCGCTCGACCTTCCCGACGGCACGCCCGTGCTGCTCGATGGCAGCGCCGGCAGCCTCCGCCTGCAGCCGACCGATCGCGATGTTGCCGAGGCGCACGCGCGCCAGGCCGCTCACGCGGCGGCGCGTGATGTGGAACTCGTCAGTGCCTCGACGCCGGCGACGACGCGCGACGGCCACCGCGTCGAAGTCGTCGCCAACATCGGCAGCGTCGCCGAAGCCGGCCGCATCCTCGCGCTCGGCGGCGAGGGTGTCGGGCTGCTGCGCACCGAGTTCCTCTTCCTCGATCGCCTGACGGCACCGACCGAAGACGAGCAGGCCGAGACCTACAGCGCCATTGCCCGCCTGCTCGGCCCGGGCCAGCGGCTCGTGATCCGCACGCTCGACGCGGGCGGCGACAAGTCGCTGCCGTGCGTGCCGATGGCGCGCGAAGACAACCCGTTTCTCGGCGTGCGCGGGATTCGCGCGCTGCTCGATCGGCCGGAGTTGCTGCGAACGCAGTTGCGCGCCATCCTGCGCGCGTCAGGCGTCGCCAGCGTCCACGTCATGTTCCCGATGGTGGCGACGATCGGCGAATGGCGGGCGGCAAAGGCCATGCTCGATGCCGAGCGCGACGCGCTCGGTGTGGCGGCCATCCCGGCGGGCATCATGATCGAGGTGCCCGCGGCGGCGATCATGGCCGACGCCTTCGCGCGCGAGGCCGACTTCCTCTCGATCGGCACCAACGACCTGGCGCAGTACGCGCTCGCGATGGATCGCCGGCACCCCAGGCTCGCGCCGCGCGTCGACGATCTCGATCCTGCGGTGCTGCAGCTGATCGCGCACACCGTCGCCTCGGCGCACGCGCACGGCAAATGGGTTGGCGTCTGTGGCGATAGCGCGGGCGACGCAGGGGCCATCCCGGTGCTGCTCGGTCTCGGCGTCGACGAACTGAGCGTCAGCGTGCCGTCACTTCCGGCGGTCAAGTCGTGCGTGCGTGGCCTCGATCACGCGGCCTGCCGCGAACTCGCCGCCCGCGCGCTCGAGGCGCTGACCGCGTCGGACGTGCGCGCGCTGACGCTGGGGGGCTGACATGTCGCACCGTTCGTCCCGGGACGGGCGGCACTTGCCCGCCGTGCCGGATGCGACGACAATCGCGCACGCGTCACACACCCGGGCACGATCCTGGCCGCGCCGGGCGGCCCGTCTACGCAGGAGGCTCCCATGAGCGGGTTCATCAACGCCGGGCTCGTGACCGGCATCGGCACCGCGATCTGGACGTTCGTGATGGGGTTCACCGGCTGGTACAAGGACCCCGCGCTGATGGCGCTGTTCTTCCTCGTCGCGGTGCTCGAGGTCGTGATGGTGATCCTCGCGCTGCGCCAGCACGCGCGCGAGAACGTGTGGTGGGACCAGGTCAGGGGCGGCATCACGACCGGGATGGTCGCCTCGCCGATCATCTTTGCCGGCTCATTCGCCTTCACGAAGTTCGTGTTCCCGACCTACTTCGCCGACATCACCGCGATGGGCGAGAAGATGATGCGCGAGGGCAGGGCCGCCGAGGCAGACATCCAGGCGTACCTCGCCTCGCAGGCGGCGCAGACGTCGGTGTCGAACGCGATGGCCGGCGTCATCGGCACGCTGGTGACCGCCGTGGTCGTCGCGGCCATCGGCGGGGCCTTCCTCCGCAAGAAGTCGTAGCGCCAGTCCATCCCGGGGCACGCCATGTCACACGTCGTCGTCGAGTCGCAGCCGCACATCCGCGTGATCCGCATCGCGCGGCCAGAGAAGAAGAACGCCCTCACGGCGGCGATGTACGCCGACATGGCGGCGGCCCTGACGGCGGCGGCCGACGACACGGCCGCCCGTGTCGTCGTCATCACCGGTGCGCCGGGGATGTTCACGGCGGGCAACGACCTGTTCGACTTCCTGCAGCATCCGCCGACCGGCGAAGACAGCGCGGTGTTCGCCTTCCTGCGGGCGATTGCGACGTGTCCGAAGCCGGTGATCGCCGCGGTCGATGGCGTCGCCATCGGCATCGGCACCACGCTGCTGTTGCACTGCGACCTCGTGGTGGCGACCCCGAACGCGAAGTTCGCGATGCCGTTCACGAAGCTCGCGTTGACGGCCGAAGGCGGCTCGAGCCTGCTCGTGCCACTGACCGCGGGGTATCAACGAGCGTCGGAGTGGCTGCTGACCGGCGACACGTTCGGCGCCGAGGCGGCGCTGGCGGCGGGCATGATCAACCGTGTTGTCGCGCCGGAGGCGCTCGAAGCGACGGCGATGGAACTGGCGGCCACGATCGCGTCGCGGCCGCCCGAAGCCGTGCAGGCCACCAAGCGCCTGCTGCGTCAGGCCACGCGCGGCGACGTGATGGCGACGATCGTGCGCGAGGCGGGAGTGTTCCTCGAGCGCCTCGCCTCTGACGAAGCCCGCGCGGCGTTCACGGCGTTCCTCAACAAGTAGCGCGCCGCCATCCCCTGGATTTCGCGCTCAGGGGCGTCGCTGCACGCCGCGGCGCGCGGCACGCCCGGGGCGCCGGTGCGCGCGCCTCAGGCCATCTCGAGCAACGCCTCGACGCACTTGTCGATGCCGTCGGCCGCTTCGGAGATGCGGCCGGCCAGCATGTAGGCCGGCGTCGTGACGAGCTTGTGCGCCCGATCGACGACGAACTCGCGCACCGGACAGTCGACGTGGCGCGCGCCCATCGTCTCGACCATGGCGGCCGTGCCGCTGTCTGTGCCGATGGTCAGCGACGGCCGTTCGAGCCCCAGCAGCTTGGCGATCACCACGGGAGCGATGCAGACGGCCGCGATCGGCTTGTGCGCCTGGTGCACCTCGCGTACGAGGCGGGCGATGTCGGGGTGCACCGCGCAGTCGGCGCCCTTGAAGGCGAAATCGCAGAGGTTCTTGGCGGCTCCGAAGCCTCCGGGGAGGATCAGCGCATCGATGTCGGCCGCGGTGACCCTCGTGACGTCGCGGATCCTGCCGCGGGCGATGCGCGCCGACTCCACGAGCACGTTTCGTGACTCGGCCGGTGCGGGCTCGCCGGTGACGTGGTTGATCACGTGCGCCTGCGCCATGTCGGGTGCACAGATGAGCGCCTCTGCACCGCGGCGATCGATGGCGAGCAGCGTGAGCACCGCCTCGTGGATCTCCGAGCCGTCGTAGACGCCGCAGCCCGACAACACGACACCAACTCTCCTCGCCATGATCGTCCCCGTGTGGCCCCGAGCCGGTTCGGCCGTCGCGCACGGCGCGCCGGTCGGGCCGCTGGGATTATGCCCCCAAGCCACCCGCGATGCGATCCCGTTCCATCGCCCAACCCACCGCCACTGCGGCAGTTATCGCCCTGGCCTCGCCTTCCGGCGCCTCCCCCCCAACGCCCCGTCACCCCACGGTGTCACCACGGAACCTCCCGATGATGAGGGTCTGACCCGAAATCTCCCCAAACCAGGCGCCGTCGCCGTCCGGGGGAGCGCCGGCGCCCCGGATCGCGCCCGATCCCGCAGTGCGCCCGGAGACCGGCCGCGACTCTGGCCTGAATTGGGGCCTGACCCGAATTGGCAGAATTCTCGATGAGAAACGGCAAATGTGACGCTGCGCGGTGTCATGGCCCCGTTTGCGGTCGGAGATCGCTCTTTGGAGTGAGGCAAAAGTGTCGCCCTGTGTGCGCGTGTGTGCGCCGGGAGGCTGCCTCACCAGACTCCTTCGGAGCAGACTTCCGTGACTACCCCTTCTGCCCTTCGTTTGACCAGGTCGCGCCGCGTGTTCGCGGCGTTCGTCGTGGCTGCCCTCTGTGCGATGCCGTCGGCGCCACTGCGCGCAGCTGGACAGGTCATCAGCGTCGAGACGACCGGCGTGTCGGTTGGCGCCCTGTTCTCGGTGGTGGCCACCGGGCTGGACACGACGGCCGCGAGCACGTTGTTCACGTTCACGCCGTCGGCCGGCTCGCCGGTCGGCGTTGCGGCATCGAGCAGTGCCGCGGTGGACCAGCGCACTGGCTCGCGACGCGTCTCGGTGCGAATCCCGGCCGGGCTGCCCGTCGGCCCGACGATGGTCGACATTCAGAACACGCGCACCGGCGAGACCATCAGCGTCGGCACGATCAGGATGCTTGCGCTGAGCGCTCCGTCGCCGTCGAGCGGCTCCGTCGGCGCGACGAACCTCGCTGTGCGTCTGGTTGTCGAGGGCGAGTCGACCCTGGCGACGGGACAGACCCGCATCACGTTCGGCGCGGGCGTGACGGTCCGCGCCGTCACGGTCGAAAGCCCGACCGCAGCCGTCGCGCTCGTCGACATCAGCGCGACCGCAACCCCGGGGCCGCGCACGGTGAGCCTCACCTCTCCACGGCAGAGCGTGCTGCTGGCGAATGCGTTCGCGGTGGTCGGCGCAGACGAGCCCACGAACCAGAACCCCACCGCGAGCTTCACCGCGACGCCGGGTTCCGCGCAGACCACCGCCAGCATCGCCTTCGACGCCAGCGCCTCGGCCGATCCCGACAACCACACCCCGCTGACCTACGCCTGGACCTTCGGCGACGGCGCCACGGCCACCGGCGTCGCCACATCGCATGCCTACGCCACGGCCGGCACCTTCACCGTCACGCTCACCGTCACCGATACCCGCGGCGGCACCGGATCCA
>JAEUQQ010000214.1 GCA_016789685.1 Acidobacteriota bacterium
TGCGCGGGGGCCGCGCGGGGCTTGGTCCCCCCGCCCCACGACCGCGTAGAGCATCGTCCACGCGGCGAGGGTCAGCAGCACACCGAGCACGAACCCGGCGCGGCCCACGGCAGCGCCGATGCGCTCGAGCCGCGCGATCCACTGCTGGTCGTACCGCACATCGCTGACCGCTCCGTCGGCCCGGACCGCCTCGACGAGTGCGGCCACGCCGCCCTCGGCGCCTGACCGCAGGCTGACGTCGAACGAGAGTGGCAGCGCCTGCACGTCTTCGCGCACACCGGTCGCCAGGTCTGGAAACGCCGCCACGAACCGGTCGCGCGCCTCGCTGCGCGACACGAAGCGGACCGATTCCACCAGCGGTGACGCGCGCAGGGCATCGGCCACGCGGGTCACGTCGGCCTCCTGCGCCTCGTCAGACAGGAAGACCGACATGCCGGCCGACGCCGCGAGCCGAGACACGGCCGACCGTACGCCGAGGCTGAAGGCGAGACTGAGGCTCACGACCAGCGTGGCCGTGGTGATGACTGCAAGCGCCAGGACCGTCGTTCGCCAGGCCCGTGCGGTGCTCAGGGCCGCATCACCGAGCCAGTTCCGCAGGACGCGCATCATCGTGGCAGCCCGCCAGCCTCGTCTGAGGCGCGACCGTGCGCGAGGGTGATCGCGCGGTGTCCCACGCGGGCAATCAGCCCCCGGTCGTGGGTGGCGACGACGACGGTCGTGCCACGCGCATTCATTTCGCGGAACAGCTGAATCACGTCGCGGGCCAGGTCCGCATCGAGGTTGCCGGTCGGCTCATCGGCGAGGACCAGTACCGGATCGTTGACCAGCGCCCGCGCGATCGCGACGCGCTGCTGCTCGCCCCCTGACAGTTCGAGCGGAAAGGCATCGAGGCGATGCTGCAGTCCCACGCCCTGGAGCACGGCGAGCGCGCGCCGACGCTGCACCGAGGGCGGCTGGCCGAGGGCGCGCAGCACGACCGTGACGTTCTCGAGCACGGTGCGGCGGGGAATCAGCTTGAAATCCTGGAAGACGAAGCCCACCGAGCGACGATAGGCCTGCACCTCGGCCCGCGACAACGCCGCGAGATCGCGTCCATCGACGACGAGGCGCCCGCTCGTCGGCACCTCATCGCGGACGAGCAGCCTGAGGAAGGTGGACTTGCCCGACCCGCTGGGCCCGGTGAGGAAGACGAACTCGCCGCGCTCGACCGTGAGCTGGAGTCCCCTCAGGGCGTAGACGCCCCGCGTGTAGACCTTGTCGAGCTCACGGGCCTCGATCACCGTTGCACCAGGGGTCAGCCGCCGAGTTCGCGCTTGAGCACGGCGTTCACCAGGGCCGGATTGGCCTTGCCGCCACTCGCCTTCATGACCTGGCCGACCAGGAAGCCGAACGACTTGGTCTTGCCCGCACGATAATCGGCGGCGGCGTCGGCGTTGACGGCGAGCACACCCTGCACGGCCACGAGCACCGCACCTTCGTCGTCGATGCGCGCGAGCCCGTCCTGGTCGACGATCACCTCGGCCGAGCGGCCGTCGGCATACATCTTCTCGAGCACGCCCTTGGCGATCGACCCACTGATCCTGCCGGCGTCGATCAGGCCGATCAGCCCGGCAAGCGCGTCGGCCGACACCGGCACCTGCTCGATCTCGTGGCCGCGTTCCTTCATGAGGCGCGCAAGTTCGCCCATCACCCAGTTGCTCGACGCCTTGGGATTCTTCGTCGCCCGCGCCACGGCCTCGAAGTACGAGGCCATGGCCATCGACTGCGTGAGCCATGCCGCATCGTAGGGCGGCAGTGCGTACTCGCTGATGAACCTCGCCCGACGGGCATCGGGCAACTCCGGCAGCGTGCGCGCCACGTCCGCGACCCAGGCGGCCGTGATGGTCAGCGGCGGCAGGTCGGGCTCGGGGAAATAGCGGTAGTCGTGCGCGTCTTCCTTCGACCGCATCGAGAAGGTGTGGCCGCTCGCGCTGTCGAACAGACGCGTCTCCTGGACGATGCGTTCGCCGCGCATCACGAGATCGCAGTGGCGATGGATCTCGTAGTCGATCGCCTTCTCGAGGTAGCGGAACGAGTTGACGTTCTTGATCTCGGTCTTCGTCCCGAACGTCGTCGTGCCCCACGGGCGCACCGAGACGTTGGCATCGCAGCGCAGGCTGCCCTCTTCCATGTTCCCGTCGTTGATCCCGAGGGCGACGAGGATCGCGCGCAACCGGGCAAAGAACTGCCCGGCGTCGGCGGCCGAGCGCAGATCGGGTTCCGAGACGATTTCGATGAGCGGCACGCCGGCGCGGTTCAGGTCGATGTAGCTCGACATCGACGAGTCGCCAAAGCCTTCGTGCAGCGACTTGCCCGCATCCTCTTCCATGTGGATGCGGGTGATGCCGACATGCACCTCACGCTCGCCGTCCTGCCAGGTGAGCTGGCCGCCGGTGGCCAGGGGCCGATCGTACTGCGAGATCTGGTACCCCTTCGGCAGGTCGGGATAGAAGTAGTTCGTCCGCGCGAAGACCGACGTGGGGTGCACGGTGCACCCCAACGCCAGCGCTGCGCGGATCGCGTACTCGACGGCACGCTGGTTGAGCATCGGCAGTGCCCCGGGGAATCCAAGGCACACCGGGCAGACGTGGGTGTTGGGCGGCGCGCCAAACGCCGTCTCGCACCCGCAGAAGATCTTGGTCGTCGTCAGGAGCTGCGCGTGGATCTCGAGGCCGATGACGGCCTCGTACGGCATCCGTCCCTCGGGCGGCGCCGTCGCCGGGGCTCCCACGGCGCCCGTCACCCGCGCGGCCCCGCAGCCGTCACGTCTGCCGAGACCGACGCTTCGAACTTCCTGAAGTTCGTCGTGAACATCGTCGCGAGCTTCTGAGCCTGCGTGTCGTAGGCGACCTTGTCGGCCCACGTGTTGCGCGGCGACAGCACCTCGGCCGGCACGCCCGGGCACGTCGTCGGCATCGCGAGGTTGAAGATCGGGTGCACGTCGTAGGTCACCGCGTTGAGCTGCCCGGTCAGGGCCGCCGTGATCATCGCCCGCGTGTGCGCGATCTTCATGCGCTTGCCCACGCCGTGCGGCCCGCCCGACCAGCCGGTGTTGACCAGCCACACATTGGCCTGGTACGTCGCGATGCGCTCGCCGAGCAGCTTCGCGTACACGTTCGGCGGCAGCGGGAGGAACGGCGCACCGAAGCAGGTGCTGAAGGTCGCCTTGGGCTCGGTCACGCCCTTCTCGGTCCCCGCCAGGCGCGCGGTGTAGCCCGAGAGGAAGTGGTACATCGCCGCCTGCGGCGTGAGCTTCGCGATGGGCGGCAGGACGCCGAACGCATCGGCGGTCAGCATCACGATGTTCCGTGGATGCTGCCCCTGCCCCGTCACCTCGAAGTTGTCGATGAACGACAGCGGGTAGGCTCCACGCGTGTTCTCGGTGAGCGTGTCGGCGTCGAAGTCGAGCACCCGCGTCTCCGGGTCCATGACGACGTTCTCGAGCACCGTCCCGAAGCGCTGGGTCGTCGAATAGATCTGCGGCTCGGCCTCTGCCGAGAGCTTGATCATCTTGGCGTAACAGCCACCCTCGAAGTTGAAGACCCCCTGCGGGCTCCAGCCATGCTCGTCGTCGCCGATGAGGCGCCGGGCCGGGTCGCTCGACAGCGTGGTCTTGCCGGTGCCCGACAGGCCGAAGAACAGTGCCGTGTCACCGTGGTCGTCGGTGTTGGCCGAGCAGTGCATCGGCATCACGTCGCGCTGCGGCAACAGGTAGTTCATCACGGTGAAGATCGACTTCTTGATCTCGCCCGCGTAGCTCGTTCCGCCGATGATGACAACCCGCCTGGCGAAGCTGAGGCAGATGAAGCAGTCCGACCTGGTGCCGTGGATCGCGGGATCCGCCTTGAAATACGGGGCGTCGATCACCGTGAACTCGGGCCGGTGCTTGGCGTGCTCGGCCGGGTCGGTCTCGGCGACGAACATGTGCCGCGCAAAGAGGTTGTGCCAGGCAAACTGGGTGATGACGCGAATCGGCAACCGGTGCGCGGGATCGGCGCCGGCGTATGCATCGACGGCAAACAGGTCCTTGCCATCGAGGTACGCCATCATGTCGGCATACAGCCGATCGAACTTCTCGGTCGAGATGGGCTTGTTGACATCGCCCCACCAGACCTTGTCGTGGCACGACGGCTCGTCGACCACGAACTTGTCGTTGGGCGAGCGGCCCGTGTGCGTGCCGGTGTACGCCACCAGCGGTCCGTTGGCCGCCACGCTGGCCTCGCCGCGGCGAAGCGCTTCCTCGTACAGTGCGGGAACCGACAGGTTCCAGTAGACGCGCGAGGGATTCATGATCCCGTGCGCTTGAAGCCCCGCGGCTGCCGGCGATTCAGTCGACATACAACTCCCTGGATGAGAAATGGCTAGACCACAACCGCCCCTGGCGGCAAGCAAATAAACGTGAATCCTAACGGGCGCGGGCGGGGATCGTCAACCGAACCAGAGCCTCACGGCGCGCGTCAGCCGGCGCTGGCGAGCCAGCGGAGGGCGCGCACGACCTGCGGGTCGAACTGCGTGCCCGACGCACGGCGGATCTCCTCGAACGCCTCGGACGACGAGAGCGCGCGGCGGCCGTGCAGTGGCCGGATCAGCGTGTCGAAGGTGTCGGCGACCGCCAGGATCCGCGATGCCAGCGGAATGCTGTCGCCGCGCAGGCCATCGGGATAGCCCGACCCGTCGACGTGCTCGTGGCGTGCCGAGACGAGAGGCGCGACCGGCGCGAGGTAGTCGCACCGCCCCAGCAGGCTGGCGGCCACACCCGGCAGTGCCCTGACCGCGATCTGCTCACTCTGGGTCAGGGGGCCGGCCTTCATCCACATGCCCTCGGGCATGGTCAGGCGGCCGATCCCGTGCACGAGGGCCGCCCGCCGCAGCAGGTCACGCCCGTCTGCCGGCAGGTGCATGGCGTCACCGATCGACACGGCCAGGTCAGCGACGCGGCGTGCGTGGGCCAGCCACTCCGGCGTCGGGGCCGACAGTGCCTCGAGCGCAGCCGCGAGGCTCGCGGGTGAGGTGATGACGAAGGCATCGAGCCGGCGCTCGAGGCGCTCGAGGCGCTCGCGCCGCTCGGCGGCGATGATCTCTGCCCGCTCGCGGCCATCGACGGCGAGTTGGTGCCACTCGAGCGCGCGATCGATCGCTTCGTGCAGTTGTTCACGGCTGAACGGCTTGACGAGGTAGTCGACCACCCCCGAACGCAGGCTCGAGACGGCCGACGACACGTCGCGCACGCCCGTCGCCATGACGATGGCGGTTTCGGGCGATCGCTGGCGGATCTGCGCCGCCAGCCACAGGCCGTCATGGCCAGGCATGCGCAGGTCGAGCACGGCGACTTCGACCGGGTGGCGCTCGAGGACCTGCAGGGCTTCGCCGGCGTCGCTCGCCCACGACAGGCGGTGACCGGCGCGCTGGAGCCAGCGCACGATCAGGTCGCGGACGCCGGTCTCGTCGTCGACGACCAGGACGGCGGCCGTCGCGGCCACGGCGGCCGCGGGCGCGGCGTTCACAGTCATGGCGCCCCGATCTACTTCCTGGCGGCCACCCTGAGCCCGCCCATGAGGCGATCGCCTCGGCGGTCGGCCAGTCCGTCCGCGTCGTGCGACAACGCCGAGGCGTGCATCGCGCTCCCCCGCCGACGGCGCGCGATCGTCGCGCCGAGTTCCAGGCGCTCGAGGCGGCGGTACAGCGCGCGACGACTCACCCCGAGCATGCGCGCCGCCGCCTTCTTGTTCCCGCCAACGCGCTGCAGCGCCTTCATGATGTGTTCGCGCTCCACGGTCGAGAGTGTCCGCCCGTCGTCGAGGGCGACGACCATCGACGGCCGTTGCTCGAGCAACGGCGGCAGGCACGCGAGCACGTCCTGCTCGGTGACCATCGGGCCATCGGCCAGCATGCACGCCCGTTCGATGACGTTGCGCAGTTCGCGGGCATTGCCTTCCCAGGGCGCCGACGCCAGCATCGCCTCGGCGTTGGTCGTCAGCCCCCGCAGGGGCTTGCCGAGGCGCTCGGCGGTCTCACGCAGGAACGCCGCCGTGAGGTAGGGCACGTCCTCGCGGTGGTCGCGCAGGGGGGGAATCACGAGCTCGACGTTGTTGAGGCGATAGAGCAGGTCGCTCCGGAAGTGCCCGGCGGCGACCTCGGCACGAAGGTCGCGGTTGGTCGCGGCGACCACAACCACATCGACACGCTGGTCGTCAGCGCCACCGAGGCGGTGCAGTTC
>JAEUQQ010000267.1 GCA_016789685.1 Acidobacteriota bacterium
AGACCGCTGGCGGAGGGCAGGGCGGTAGTCGATGACGATCCGCACGACGCACGAAGGGTAGCACGCCCGCCGCCGGCGATTGACGAGCCGGGAGGTGGCGTGTAAGGTGCAAAGGTTTATCGGTCCGCGGGTGGCGGACGACACGGGAGTGAGTCCATGAAGATCGCAGTCATCGGCACGGGCTACGTGGGCCTCGTCGCCGGCGCGTGTTTCGCCGAGAACGGCAACGACGTGGCGTGCGTCGACAACAACGCCGACAAGGTCAAGGCCCTCCAGCGCGGCAAGGTGCCGATCTACGAGCCCGGGCTCGAAGAGGTCGTCAAGCGGAACAGGGTCGAGAAGCGCCTCTCGTTCACGACGAACCTGGCCAGGGCGGTGCGCACCTCCGACATCGTCTTCATCGCCGTCGGGACGCCAATGGGCGAAGACGGGTCGGCCGACCTGCAGCACGTCCTCGGCGTTGCGGCCGAGATCGGCAAGGCGATGAACGGCTACAAGGTCATCGTCGACAAGAGCACGGTGCCCGTGGGGACGGCCCAGAAGGTCCGCGCCATTGTCGCCAGACACACCACGCACCCGTTTGCCGTGGTCTCGAACCCCGAGTTCCTGAAGCAGGGCGCGGCCGTGGACGACTTCCTCAAGCCCGATCGCGTCGTCATCGGTGCCGACGACGAACGCGCGGCGGCGATGATGCAGGAACTCTATGCCCCGTTCACCCGGACGGGCGCCCCCGTGATGGTGATGGACCCGGCCTCGGCCGAGATGTGCAAGTACGCGGCGAACGCGATGCTGGCCACGCGCATCTCGTTCATGAACGAAGTCGCCAACGTCTGCGAACGCTACGGCGCCAATGTCGACGCCGTCCGGAAGGCGATGGCGTCCGACCGGCGGATCGGGCCGGCCTTCCTGTTTCCGGGCGTCGGGTACGGGGGCTCGTGCTTCCCGAAGGACGTGCAGGCCATCGTCAAGTTCTCGAAGGACGCCGGCTACGATTTCAAGATCCTGAAGGCCGTCGAGTCGGTCAACAAGCGGCAGAAGGGGGTGCTCGTCGACAAGATGACGAAGCACTTCAAGTCGCTCAAGGGGCGAACGATTGCCATCTGGGGGCTGGCGTTCAAGCCGCGCACCGACGACATGCGCGAGGCTCCGGCCATCACGATCATCCAGCGCCTGCTCGACGCGGGCGCGAAGGTCCGGGCCTTCGATCCCGAGGCGCGCGACATCGCTGCGGGCATCTTCGGCAAGCGCATCTCGCTGTGCGATTCGGGCTATGACGCGCTGAAGGGCGCCGATGCGCTGGCGATCGTCACCGAGTGGCACGAGTTCCGCGAGCCCGACTTCGCCAGGATGAAGGCCCTGCTGAAGCAGCCGGTGATCTTCGACGGGCGCAACCTCTACGCGCCGTCGGCCATGCAGGCACTCGGTTTCACTTACCTCTCGATTGGACGCTGACGTGCCGACCGTACTCGTCACGGGCGGCGCGGGGTACATCGGCAGTCACGCCGTGCTCGGCCTGGCGCGCGCCGGTTGGCAGGTCGTGGCCTACGACAACCTGTCGGCGGGGCACCGCGAAGCGATCGACGCGATCGCGGCCGTGTGCCCGGGCCGCGTCTCGCTGGTCGAGGGTGACATCGCCGACGCCGCGACGGTCGCCGCGACCATCAC
>JAEUQQ010000409.1 GCA_016789685.1 Acidobacteriota bacterium
CGTGGACGTACGATTACCAGCACCTGTACAACGCACCCGAAGGGCCTGACCAGCCCACCGCGCGACCGATTTCGCTCGTGACCGGGAAGTTCATCGACATCGAATCGGGCCCCAACTGGGACGACGACCTCAGCGGGTCGCCCATCTACGCCGAGAACGACCCGAACCTCGAGGCCCTCTCCGAGGAACAGCGGCAGCAGTTGATGGCCATCGAGCGGCTGGTCTTCTTCTACTTTCCCCGCATCTGCAACCACTGTCTCAACCCGTCGTGCGTCGCCGCCTGCCCGTCGGGGGCGCTCTACAAGCGCGGCGAGGACGGCATCGTCCTCCTCGACCAGAATCGGTGCCGCGGCTGGCGATCGTGCGTGCCCGCGTGCCCTTACAAGAAGACGTTCTACAACTGGTCGACCGGCAAGTCCGAGAAGTGCATCCTCTGTTTCCCTCGCCTCGAAACCGGACAGGCACCGGCGTGCTTCCATTCGTGCGTGGGGCGCATCCGGTACCTGGGCGTGCTGCTCTACGATGCGTCGCGCATCGCCGAGGTTGCCTCGAGCCGCGACGAGGAGCTGATCGATGCGCACCGATCGATCATCCTCGACCCGAATGATCCGGCCGTGATCGCGGCGGCGCTGCGCAACGGCGTCGACGAATCGACCATCGCGGCGGCGCAGCGTTCGCCGGTCTACAAGTTCGTGAAGATCTGGAAGATGGCCCTGCCGCCGCACATCGAGTTCCGCACCCTGCCGATGCTCTTCTACGTGCCACCCATGTCCCCGGTGATGGCCCAGCGACAGGACGGGGTACTCGAGCACACATCCGAGGACCTCTTCCACGACATCGACCAGGCGCGCGTGCCCATGGCGTTCCTCGGTCGGCTGTTCGGCGCGGGCCACGAAGGCAAGGTGCGGTACGCCCTGCGCAAGCAGAAGGCCGTGCGCTGGTATCGACGCGCCGTGACGGTCGGTGACGTCACGACCGAGACAGCGGCGCGCATGCTCGCAGAGGCCGACTGCTCGGTGGCCGAAGCGGAGGCGATCTACGACCTCACGGCACTCTGTCCGTTCGATCAGCGCTTCGTCATTCCGCCGGCGCATCGTGAACAGGCCATCGAGATGCTCGTCGATCCGCTCACGCACAAGCAGAGCGTCGGGTTCGGGTTCACGAGCGGACCGCGGAGGGGGTTGTGACACGCGACGGGTGGATCCGGTTGGCCGACCTCGGTCGCCTGCTCTGCTACCCGACCGAGGGGTACGGAGGCGACGTCGGGGCGACTGTGGCGGCGCTGGCCGCGTACGACGCCGGCGCGGAACAGGCCATGGCGGCGTTCGCGGCCTTCGTCGGCGAGACCCCCGTGACCGGGATGCAGGAGGCATTCACCCAGACGTTCGACCTCAACCCGGTGTGTGCGCTCGAAGTGGGGTGGCAGCTCTTCGGCGAAGAGTACGAGCGCGGCGGATTCCTCGTCGAGACCCGCGACCTGCTGCGTCAGCACGGCATTGACGAGGGAAGCGAGCTTCCCGATCACCTCGCGTCGCTGCTCGCCGTGCTGCCTCACCTGCCCGAGGAGCACGCCCGGCAACTGGCGACCGGCGCGCTCGTCCCGGCGGTTCGCAAGATGGCTGCGGCGATCGAGGCCTCGGCGAGTCCGTTCTGTCCGGTGATCCAGGCCATCGACCGCCTGCTGGCGGTCGTCGTGGCAGCGCATCCCGAGGTGAGCCATGCCTAGCGTCGGCGGATATCTCGACGGCGTGCTGTTCGGTGCACTGCCGTACGTGGCGGTCTTCACGTTCCTGCTCGTGTCGATCCAGCGCTACCGCGGCCACCCGTTCACGTACTCGAGCCTGTCGTCGCAGTTCCTCGAGAACCGGCAGCACTTCTTCGGGCTGGTGCTGTTCCATTACGGCGTGCTCTTCGTGCTCACGGGGCACGTTGTGGCCTTCTTCGTGCCGTCGTGGGTCCTGGCGTGGAACAGCCGTCCGATTCGGCTCTACATCCTCGAGGTGAGCGCGCTCATCTTCGGGTTGCTCAGCCTGGTGGGAATCTCGCTCGCCATCGTGCGGCGTTTCGACGTCGCGAAGGTGCGGGTCGTGACGAGTCGTGCCGATTGGGTGGTGGTCGCTCTGTTGGCATTCCAGGTGTTCAGCGGCGTCTACGTCGCCATCGCCCACCCGTGGGGGTCCTCGTGGTTCTCGTCGATTGCCACGCCTTACCTGTGGTCGCTCGTCGCACTCGCGCCAGACCTGCAGGCCGTGTCGGCGTTTCCGGTGTGGGTCAAGCTGCACATCGTGAATGCCTACCTTCTGGTCCTGCTGTTCCCGTTCACGCGCCTCGTGCACGTCCTCGTCGTACCCAACCCGTATCTGTGGCGCCGACCGCAGGTCGTCCGCTGGTATCGCCGCCCGACCGGGGCTGCCTGAGACGGCCATGCGGAGCTACGTCGTCACCGCCCTGCTCGCCGCCGGCCTCGGGTACAACCTGCTTGCGGTCACTCCGCGCATCGCCAACTGGCGACTGCCCGGTGATCATCAGGACTACGAACCCGCGCAGCCCATTGCGTACTCGCATCGCCTGCATGCGGGCGAACTCGCGATTCCGTGTCTGTACTGTCACTTCGGCGCTGAACGGAGTCGGCACGCCGGCATCCCCCCCGCCAACGTCTGCATGAACTGCCACCGATCGGTCAGTGCGGCCCTTGCGGCGGTACGTGCAGAAGACTCGCAGGCGAAGGCCGAATCGCGACGGGCCAGGCGCATCGTGAGCGCCGAGATCACCAAGCTGTACGCGTCGCTCGGGCTCGACGACACGCTGCGCCCCATCGAAGGGGCCCAGCGGACGTCCGTCCGCTGGGTGCAGGTCCACAAGCTGCCCGACTTTGTCTACTTCGATCATCGTCCGCACGTCGCGGCAGGCGTGACCTGCCAGACGTGCCACGGTCTTGTCGAGACGATGGAACGGGTGCGGCAGACCACGCCTTTGTCGATGGGCTGGTGCGTGAACTGCCACCGGAGCACGAACACGACCGGCGTGGCCGGCCGACGTGTGAACGCCTCGACCAACTGCACGACTTGCCACTACTGACCATGGCGACCGAACCCACGCGGCGACACTGGCGGGCACCTGAGGAACGGCATCGCAACGTCCCGAGTCCCGACGGGCCCACCGACTCCTCTGCATCCGACGCCGGCGCCACCAGCTTTCGGCGACGCGGGTTCCTGAAGGCGGCGGGGTTCTCGCTCATGGCTGCGGCGTCGGCCAGCTGCGAGCGTGCGCCGGAGCGCCTCGCACTGCCGTTCCCCGACGAACCCGAAGGCGTCACGCCGGGACGGGCGATGTGGTACGCCTCGACCTGTGGCGCCTGCGAAGCCGGGTGCGGGATCCTGGTGAAAGTCCGTGACGGTCGTCCCATCAAGGTGGAAGGGAATCCCGACCATCCCCTGAACCGCGGTGGACTCTGCGCCGCAGGCCAGGCCGCCGTGCTGGGGCTCTACGACGGGCAGCGCTACACCGGCCCGCGTCGCGCCGGACAGCCGATCTCGTGGACAGAGATCGACTCGGATCTCGGCACGCGACTGGCCGCACTTCGCGCGTCGGGTGGTGCGGTACGACTGCTGTCGCGTACCGTGTCGAGCCCCGCGCTGCAGGCGACGATCGATCGGTTCCTCGCCGGCTTCGCCGATGGACGCCACGTGACCTACGACGCGTTGCCAGCGTCGGCGATTCTCGATGCGCACGCGCGCACGCACGGACGGCGTGTGCTGCCGCGCTACCGCCTGGACTCGGCCACCGTCGTCGTCGGCATCGACGCCGATTTCCTCGGGACCTGGGTCTCGCCCGTCGAGCACACGCGAGCCTACCGTGCCGGACGGACGCTCGACGGCACGCCGCCACGGTGCTCGTATCACGCACAGTTCGAAGGGCGGCTGTCGATCACGGGCTCCAAGGCCGACCGGCGCTTACGCGTCGCGCCCGACGACGAACCGCTGGTCATCGAACAGCTGGCTGCGCGTGTGGCGACTCGGGCAGGTGTGGCCTTCGACGCGCGCGGCGGCGTCCCGGCGGTCGATTCCCGCGAGCTCGACGAGGTGGCCTCGCGTCTGTGGACGGCGCGTGGATCCAGCCTCGTGCTTGCCGGCACACCGGATGTGGCCGCACAGGTCCTGGTCAACTTCGTCAACCACCTGCTCGGCAACTACGGCACGACCGTCGACATCGCGCGTCCGTCGCGTCAACGCCTGGGCGACGACCTGGCACTCGGGCGCTGTCTGCGGGAGATGCGCGACGGCGCCGTGGCGGCCCTCGTGGTGTTGGGGGCCAACCCGGCGTACGACTTGCCTGCCGAATTCGGTTTCGATGCCGCGGCCGCGAAGGTGGGCCTGAAGATCAGCTTGGCACCGGCCCCTGACGAGACATCGGCGCAGGCCGACTATGTCTGTCCCGATCACCACGCCTTCGAGTCGTGGAGCGACGCCGAGCCGGTAGCCGGCCTGGCCGCTGTCGTGCAGCCAGCGGTCCGGCCGCTCGGGAGCACGAGGGCCGCCATCGAAACCCTCTCGGTGTGGAGCGGCGACGCACGGCCTGCCCGCGAACTGGTGCAGTCGCACTGGGAGCGCGAGGTGTTTCCTCGTCGGCTGTCTGGCAACGTGTTCGAGGCGTTCTGGGATCGCACCGTGCACGACGGTTTCGTCGAGGTGGCGCCATCGTCCGCGCCGTCAGCGAGCTTCGACGTCTCGGTCGTCACGCCACTCACGCCCACACCACGACGACGGCTGGCCGACAGTCTCACGCTGGTGTTACACGCGAACGTGGCCATGATGGACGGTCGTCACGCCCACAACCCGTGGTTGCAGGAACTCCCCGATCCCGTCTCGAAGGTGACCTGGGATAACCACGCGTCGCTCGCGCCGGCGACTGCTGCGCGACTCGGACTTGCATCCGGTGACGTCGTCAGGATCGCGGACGCGAACGGCGCCGGCAGCGCCGAGTTGACCCTGCCCGTCCACGTGCAGCCCGGCCAGCACGAGGGTGTGCTCGCGGTGGCGCTCGGCTACGGGCGAGCTGGCACTGAACGATTCACCGACATCGGTCCGCAGTGGATCGGCGCCCAGCCTGGCGTCGGCGCCACCGGGCGAGTCGGAGTAAACGCCGCACCGCTGCTCAGCGTGCGCGACGAGCGTGTGCATTCTGCCGCACGCTGCGTCACGGTGAGGCCGATCGGAAGCCGGCACGAGTTGGCGACCACGCAGCAGCACCACTCCCTCGTTGAACCGCACGATGTCTCATCGGCAGGAACGCGCCCCCTTGTCGTCGAGACCAGTCTGTCCCTCCTCGGGTCGGCGGAGGCCGACGCGTCGCCGGTTGAACGGCATGCGTCGCTCTGGCCCAACGACCATCCCATGGGCGCCCATCGGTGGGGGATGGTCATCGACCTCACCGCCTGTACCGGCTGTTCGGCCTGCGTGGTCGCCTGCCAGGCCGAGAACAACATTCCGGTCGTGGGCCGCGACGAAGTGCGCCGGCACCGCGAGATGCACTGGATGCGCATCGACCGCTACTACAGCGACGCCGGTGACGACGTGGACGTGGTGCACCAGCCGATGCTGTGTCAGCAGTGCGAGAACGCGCCCTGCGAGTCGGTGTGTCCGGTGTTGGCGACGGTACACAGCGACGAGGGGCTCAACGAGCAGGTGTACAACCGCTGCGTCGGCACACGCTACTGCGCCAACAACTGCGCGTACAAGGTCAGACGGTTCAACTGGTTCACCTACGCCCATCCCGACGAGCGCGCGAACCTCGTGCTCAACCCGGACGTGACCGTCCGCACGCGGGGGGTGATGGAGAAGTGCAGCTTCTGCGTGCAACGCATCCAGGAGGCGAGGATTGTCTCGAAGGGGCTCGGCCAGCCCATGAAGGACGGGGCCGTGCGGACGGCGTGCGAGCAGTCGTGTCCGGCCGGCGCGATCGTCTTCGGCGATCTGAACGACCCGGCGAGTCGGGTGAGTGTGCTCGCGCGGAGCGGCCGGCGATTCCGCGTGCTCGAGGAACTCGACCTGCGACCGAGCGTCACCTACCTCTCCGTCGTGCGCAACCGTGCGGCGAGTGCCACCGAGGAGCGACATGACTGAATCGACGGCCGCTACCCGCGTTCCGCTCATCGTCGGCAAACGCCTGGCCGATGTCACCGAGGACGTGTGTCGGCCGCTCGACGCGGCGCCCACCTGGAAGTGGTGGGCCGGTCTGCTCGCGGCGCTGTCACTGCTGGCGTTGGGGTTCGCCGCGACGGCGTACCAGGTCTCAGTGGGCATCGGGACGTGGGGACTGAACCGCACGGTGGGCTGGGCGTTCGACATCACGAACTTCGTCTTCTGGATCGGCATCGGCCACGCGGGAACGCTCATCTCGGCGATCCTGTTCCTGTTCCGGCAACGGTGGCGGACCTCGGTGAACCGGGCGGCCGAAGCCATGACCTTGTTCGCCGTGATGTGCGCGGGGATCTTTCCCTTCATCCACATGGGGCGTCCCTGGCTCTTCTTCTGGATCGCGCCGTATCCGAATACGCGAGGCTCGCTGTGGATCAACTTCCGATCACCGCTGGCATGGGACTTCTTCGCGATCAGCACGTACTTCACGATCTCGGCGGTGTTCTGGTATATCGGTCTGATTCCCGATCTGGCCACGGCGCGCGATCGCACGCCACACGGATGGCGCCGCCGCCTGTACGAGATCTTCAGCCTCGGGTGGAACGGCTCATATCGCACGTGGCTTCGCTATGAGGTCGTGTACCTCCTGCTCGCCGGGCTCGCGACGCCGCTCGTCATCTCGGTCCACACGATCGTGAGCTGGGATTTTGCGACATCGGTGATCCCCGGCTGGCATACGACGATCTTCCCGCCCTACTTCGTGGCAGGCGCTATCTTCTCCGGATTTGCCATGGTACTGACGTTGATGATCCCCTGCCGGGCCTTCTTCAACCTCAAGCACATCGTCAAGATGGATCACAT
>JAEUQQ010000302.1 GCA_016789685.1 Acidobacteriota bacterium
GGCGCGGGCGGCAGATTGGCCATCGGCGCCGATGTGGTAGCGGGTGGTGAACGTGCGGATGCGGTCGCGGGCCGCGGTCGCGGCGTCGCCGTCGAGGACGTCGGCGAGCGCGCGCCTGATGTCAGCGGCATCGCGGCCGGCGCCGGTCATGACGCCGGCTTCGACGAAGGGGGTCAGGTTGTTGGGCTGCGCGACCACCACCGACGGGACGCCGACCACCAGCGCGTCGATGGCCACGGTCGAGTTCACGGTCACGACTACGCTGGCCACCGCCAGGAGGGTCGCCAGGTCGCGCGACGCGTCAGCCACCACCACGTGGGACGCCCCCGCCGCCTGGCGTTCGTACGGGGCCGGCGTCTCGGCCGGGTGGCACTTGACGACGATCCGCACGTCCGCCAGCACGCGCGCCGCCTCGACCAGGGCCCCGAACGCCTGTCCCATCTGCGCGTACTTGGTCGCCACCAGCACGATCCGATCGCCAGGCCCGGCTCCGACCTCCGCCCGGGCAGCCGCACGCGCCGCGTCGTCCAGGGCCCGCACGCGCGCCAACGTCCGGTCGAGCTGTGGGCTCCCCGTCACCAGCAGCGACGAGGGCGGGAAGTGCCCCGCACGCTCCAGGTGTTCCTGCGCGTAGCCGTCGAACAGCAAGGTCAGGTCAGGTCGCGGGAACCCCCGGTCGTCGGGATTCTCGGTCGACGACGCATGCTCGTCGGCGGCGTGGCGATAGTTGAGCCAGTGGCGGTAGATGAACCCGTGCTGCACCCCGACACTGCGGACGCCGCGCGTGCGCGCCGCCAGCATGAGCGCCCGGCCCCAGCCGCCAGCCTCGGCGTACGTGACCACCGCAGACGGTTCGAGCACGTCGATGGCGGCGAGTGCCTCGTCGTACACCCGCGCCGACCAGGGAAACTGCAGCCACGTGACGCCGCGGAGATCCTCGTCGACCATGTCCCACAGGTCGCAGCCGTCGACCACCGCGTGAGCGCGCAGGTCCGTGCTGGCCCGCATCGACGCCAGGTTCCGCGCGCGCGCGCGCCACACCGCGAGCGACGCCGTCAGGTGCGTCCGCCCGACGAGCTGCTCGATGGCCGTGAACGGCAGGCCGGGGCGAGTCGTTTCGGTCGCGCCGCTCCACCATCGGCGCGCGCGGAAGTTGGTGCGCGGGCCCACTCCCACGAGGTGGAGCCCCTCGCCGCCGGCCTCGTACTCGAGCGCCTCGAGGATGGGGCCGAGGTAGCCTTCCTCGCCCTCGCCACCGTCGGCGCCCCGCCGCCAGAAGGCGGTGTGCACGAACGCCGCGATCGCGCCGCGCTTCAGGCCAAGCGCGTCGATCGTCTCGACCTTCGACCGCGCCACGAGCGGGCTGTACATCAGGAACGCCGCCCGCACGTCGGCGGCCGTGCGCTCGCGCCACGACGGCCGAGGCACGCCTCCCCCCTCCCAGCGCACACCCCGCGCAGCCGCCACACGGGCGCCGATCCGCAGCATCGCGTCGTCACCGCCCGGAATCGACATCGCCTCGGGGCCGTGCTGGTCGATGGCCCGGTTGAGGATGGCGATCGTCGCGAGCCACCGCGTGATGCGATCGACCTTGTGCAGGTACAGCTCGGCAAACCACCACAGGGACTCGCCGCGGTAGCGGAAGCGATCGCGGAACGTGTCGCCATCGACCCGCAGGTGCCGCATGGCCTTGATCCACTCGACACCGCGTTCCGACGCTCGCTCGCGCACGTCCGCGTCGAGCAGGTCGACGAGCGGCACATCGATCGTCGCGCTGCCCTTGCCGAGTCGCACGGCAAGGCTCATCGTGGCGGCTCCTCACCCGTGCGCGCGGCGGTCACGTCGCGTGCAAGATCACGCGCGGCGTTCACCACGAGTTGCACCCCGATCCCGTCGAGGCAGTCGGGCACGTGGCCGCGGCAGCGCTCGGGTGGCAGCCGGATCTGGTTGCACGGCGCGCACGGCAGGTCGATGCGCACCACGCGCACGTGTGGCGCGAGCGGGCCGTACCGCCACGGCATCGACGGTCCGAAGACGGCGACGATGGGCGTGCCCACCGCCGCCGCCAGGTGCATCGGGCCGGTATCGCCAGTCAGGTAGACCTCGCACCGCGCAAGGACGGCCGCCAGCGTCAGCAGGTCGACGTCGCCGGTGAGGTCGATGACGGTGCGGTCGGGATCGATGGCGGCGCGCGCGGCATCGACCAGCGCGCGATCGCCGGGCGCCCCGGTCAGGACGATCGTTGCGCCGTGGTCGGCGGCGATCATCGAGATGGCGCTGCCGAACCGGTCGGGATGCCACTGCTTGACGGCGCGTCCGCCGCTCGCGTGCATGGCCACAAGGCGCTCGCCGCGCCAGCCCTCGTGCTCGAGCCGCAGACGTGCGGCCTCGGTGTGCATGGCCGCCAGGTGCAGCCGCTGCGGCGCAGGCACATCTCCGGGTGGCGTCACCATGGGGGCCGCGGGCGCCACACGCACGGCACACTCCACGAGCGCCTGCGCGTTTGCCGACGTGTGCCGCGACGGATCGAAGGGCACGACATGCGTCAGCAGCGGACCTCCGCCGGCGTGGTCGAACCCGATCCGCAGCGGCGCGCCCGAACGCGCCATCAGCGCATGCGACCGGATGTCGCCCTCGAAGTTGATGGCGAGGTCGTAGCGACGCGCGCGCCATCCCCGCGCCTGCGCGAGCATCGCTGCCCACGTCGCGCCGGCGCCGCCGCGCGCGAGCCAGGGCGCGTCGATGGTCTCGACGCGATCCACGCCGGGAATCACCGACGCGATGGACGCGTTCCAGGATCCGACGACGAGGTCGATCTCGGCGCCGGGGAACGCGTCGCGCACGGCACCGATCGGGCCCAGCGTCATCAGCAGGTCGCCGATCCGCTCGATGCGCAGCAGGAGGATGCGCCGGATGGTCGGCGGCACCTCGCGCCGCCCGAGTGACGCGATGGCCGCCACGCCACGCAGCGCGGTGTCGGCCACGCCGACGGCGATGCGTTCGCGGGCGTCGTAGATCTGCAGGTGGTCGAACACGGCTAGCGCACCTCGGCGCGCCAGAGCATCACGCCGAGTTCCCTGTCGTCTGGCGCGCCGATCGCCGTGCGCGGGACCCACGTCGAGACGGCGATCTTCACGCGCGTCGGGTCCTCGCTGGCCGCCCCGCGCGCGGCGATCCCCGGCGGGATGCCGAACGCGTGCTCGCGGATGTCGCCGTCGACATCCGCGGTTCCCAGCACGACGTCGCCGATCGACACGGTGACCCGCGCGGTGCCCGCGGCCGCGGGGCGGTTGCCGTTGGCCATGCTCAGCACGAGCTGCGACGAGGACGGCGTCAGGTTCAGCAGCGACAGGTACGACGCGTCGCGCGTCCAGCGGTAGGTGCGCCCGCTGCGCGGGTCCTGCTCCTTGGCGTGGAAGCGCAGCACCTGCAGGTCGTCATCGTCGCCGATCGTGATCGCCGCCTGCGTGGCCAGGCCCTGCGCATCGACGAAACGGTAGATGCCGTAGTCGAACTCCTTCCGCTTCACCCCTTGCGGATAGGCATTGATCGGCGCGTCGTACTCGGCCACCTGGAAGCGATCCCCGTCCACGGGCTGCACGCCGACGCGTTTCGTCAGCAGGTCGGTGCCACCTCCACCGAGGAAGTAGATCGCGCCGTAGTGCTTCCGCGCATCGTCGATGAACGTCTCGACCAGGCGCTTGTCGGGGGCGGGCGACGCCAGCAGGATGACGTTGCGCGCGTAGATGTAGGCCAGCGGCAGCGCGAGCACGTGCGCATCAGACGCGTTGCGCGACTCGACGACCACGAGGTCCTGTGCGGTGAATCGCTGTGCGAGCTGCTCGAGCTTCGGGATCAGCCCGGCATATTCGACGTGGCGGATCACGGGCGCGCTCAGCCGCGCCGACTGCCACGCGATCGGCGCCGCCACGACGACCACGGCCGCCGCTGCGGCCACCGACGCGCCCCGGGGCCAGACGCGCCAGGCGATGCGCCGCGTCAGCCACGCCGCCAGCGCGCAGACCAGCAACAGCGTCGCCGGCAGGATGACGGGAACGAACCGCCGCGACATCCAGAAATGCTCGGGAACGATGCGGATCTTGTAGAAGAAGAAGAGGGCGTACGCGCTCGCCGTGGTGAAAAACGCCGGGTCGCGCCAGAACAGCTGCCGCGCCACCGTCGGGATCGCGATCGCCAGCAGTGCGAGGGGGCCGAGCCCGACGTACCACGCGAAGGTGCGCAGCGAGTCCGCGTCGTGCGGCGCCAGCTTGCCCGCGGCCACGCGGAAGAAGAAGGCGTACAGACCCAGCGTGACCAGCACCACCGCCATCGTCAGCGGCGTCGCCGTGCGGATCAGCCGTGACATGCGGCTCCCGACGCTGATGCGGAACACCGCCATCACCGCGACCACGCCCAGTGCGAGGAAGTAGATGACGCCCTGGTTCCTGGTGAACAGCAGCGGATATTGCGCGTAGCCCGCCATCGGCCCCGTCAGGTAGGGCCACCACAACGCGATGCCGGCGACGAGCACGAGCCAGAACGCCGCACCGATGCGGTGCCCCTGCGTGTGCGCCAGCGTGATCGCGGTCACGATCGCGGCGACGCCGATGACCGCATCGAAGCGCAGGAACAGCAGCAGCACCAGCAACCAGCCCGCCAGGGCGCCGAATGCCCGATCCCCGTCTGTCAGCGCACGCGTCGTGGCGAGGATGGCCGCCGACAGCAGCGCCAGCATCACGACCTCGGCGTTGGGGTAGCGCGCGAACCAGACGATCACGACGTTGAGGGCGAGCAGCGCGGTGGCCGCGAACGCGGGGCCGCGCCCGAACAGGCGTGCGCCGAGCAGGTAGACGGCCGCGAAGCCGAGCAGCGTCCACCACACCACGGTATCGCGTGCGCCGCTGAGGCCGTTGAGCCCGTAGCCGATGGCGATCGACGCAGGAAAGAGGTGCGGGAACTGCCCGACTACCGTACCCGCCTGCGGGTCCTTGACGAAGAACCCCATGAAGCGGAGCGAGTAGTAGTCAGACGTGCCGTAGAACGGGAAGAAGAGGTCGCGCGTTGCCTGGGGCACCTTCGCGACCACGGGATCGTGCACGAGGAACGCGCCCCGCTGCGCGATCTGGATGCCTTCGTTCATGTAGGCGCCGGGATCCTTGCCGCCGACGATGAACTCCGACGCAGGCCGATACAGCCACGCCGCGGTGACGACGATCAGCAGCGGCAGGAACGCCGAGGCCGACAAGCGCTTGGCGGTACCGCGATACGCGAGGCGTCCGCGCCCCCACAGCGCGAGCACGAGCGACAGGGCGACGTTGATCGTGAGCAGCGTGTCGAACCGGTAGCTGTCGATGGCCGCCAGCCCGAGGGTGACGCTCAGCGACCAGCTCACGCTGAGGACGACGCTCCAGAAGATGCGTTCGTCGGCGTGCAGCGAGGCGCGCCGTTCGCGCGCGAGGATGGGCAGGCGGAACGCGAGGTAGCCCGGAACGAAGCCGACGAGCAGCGCCTGGACGATCGCGAGCGCCATCGGGCCTCAGGCGCGCGGCGCCTGTGCCGGCGCAAACGCCTGCACGGCGGCCGTCACGTGGTGCACCTGCTCGATCGTCAGCGACGGGTACATCGGCAGCGAGACCAGCTCGTCGCAGATCCGATCGGCGAGCGGGCAGCGCGCCGGCGTTTCGCTGGCGAGGGCCGGCTGGTTCGGGATGGGGATCGGGTAGTGGACCAGCGTTTCGACCCCGTGCGCGCGCATGTGCTGCTGGAAGCGATCGCGCTCTGCCGTGAGCACCGGGAACAGGTGGTAGACGTGCCCGGCGTCGAACTCGGCCGGCACGGTGACGGGGGCGCCAGCCAGTCCGCGACGGTAGGCTGCGGCCAGTGTGCGCCGCTGCGACGTCCAGTGCGGCAGGAACGCGAGGCGTTCGCGCAGGATGGCTGCCTGCAGCTCATCGAGGCGCGTGTTCACGCCGAACTCGTCGTGGTGATAGCGCTTGCTCTGCCCGCCATTGCGCAGGCGCACGATGCGTGCGGCGAGCGCGGCGTCGTTCGTCGCGATCGCCCCGCCGTCGCCAAGGGCGCCGAGGTTCTTGGTCGGGTAGAAGCTGAATGCCCCCGCGACGCCCATCGTGCCCACCGGGCGGCCCGTGCATGTGGTCAGCACGGCCTGTGCGCAGTCTTCGACCACGGCGAGCCCATGCTGTCTGGCGATGGCGAGGATGGGATCCATGTCGGCCGCCTGCCCGTAGAGGTGCACCGGGAGGATGGCCTTCGTGCGCGGCGTGATGGCCGACGCGATCCGCGCCGGATCGATGGTCAGCCGATCCGGGTCGAGATCGACGAAGACCGGGCGGGCGCCCGCCATCATGATGGCCAGGGCCGAATAGGCCGCCGACAGCGGCGTGGTGATGACCTCGTCGCCGGCGCCGATGCCGAGCCCGCGGAAGATCAGCGCGATGGCGTCAGTGCCCGTGCCCACGCTGACCGCGTGCGACGTGCCGCAGGCGGCGGCGAACTCGCGCTCGAAGGCCTCGACCTCGGGGCCGAGCACGAACCAGCCGCTCTCGACCACCCGGCGGATGGCGGCGTCGACGCGCGCCGCATCGTCGGTCGGCCGCAGCGCATTGAAGGGGATCTTGATCGACATGGTCACGAGGCCGACGACGGGTCGGCGATGTAGCGGGCGAGATGCTCGCGGTAGTAGGCGATGGTACGGGTGAACCCCTCGCGCAGCGACACGCGCGGTTTCCAGCCGGTGAGGCTCGAGAAGCGTTTCGAGTCGGCGTAGAAGCTGCCGATGTCGATGGCCTTCTTCTCGGGTGGCCACTCGCGATAGGTGACGCGGCCCGTGCCCGCGATGCCGGTCAGCATCGTGACGAGATCGCGGTGCGAGATCGGCTCGTCGCCCCCGACGTTGAACACCTCGCCGTTGCACGCGTCGTCGGCCCCGGCGCGCAGGAAGGCATCGGCGGCGTCGTCGACGAAGACGAAGTCGCGGACCTGCGACCCGTCGCCGAACACCTCGATCTCGCGATCTTCGACGACGAGGCGGATGAACCAGCCGATGAAGCCCTGCCGGTTGTGACGAATCAGCTGGCGCGGGCCGTAGATGTTCGTGAGCCGCAGCGAGCACCCGCGCACGCCGAACACGTTGTTGTAGACGAGGTGGTAGTACTCGCCCGCGACCTTGTTGATGCCATTGACGTCGGTCGGGCGCACGAGGTGGCGCTCGTCGACCGGCAGGTAGTCGGGCTTGCCGTACACCTGGCGCGTGCCCGCGTACACCACCTTCGCGGCCGGGTTGTTGCGGCGGCAGGCCTCGAGGATCGTCAACTGGCTGCGGCAGTTGATCTCGAGGTCGGTGAACGGATCGCGCATCGAGTCGATGTGGCTCACCTGGCCGGCGAGGTTGAAGATCACCTCGCGGCCGCGCACCAGGTAGTTCATCGTCGACTGCTGGCGCACGTCGGCGATGTTGACGTGGACGCGATCGGCCACGCCCTCGATGTTGAAATGGTGGCCGCCGTAGTCGGGAATGAGCGAGTCGACCAGCAGCACATCGGCGCCGAGCGCGACGAGCTGGCGCGCAAGGTTGCTGCCGATGAAGCCCAGTCCGCCCGTGATCATCACGCGGCGGCCGCGGTAGAAGTCGAGATACGGCAGGCTCATTGCCGCGGTGACGTGCCGCCGCGCTCTGCCGGCTGGGCCGACGCGGCGCGCCCCTGGAGGTGGACCTTCTTGATCACGAGGTCGTGCCACAGCGCGAGCACGTCCACGCCCGTCTTGAAGATGCGCCTGAAGTTGAAGAACTGCGACTTGCCGTACGCGCGGTGGAAGTGGTGCACCGGCACCTCGGCGATCCGGAACCCGCCGTCGGTGATCTTCTTCATCAGCTCGAGGCAGATGACGCCACTGTTCTTCGTCAGCTCGACGGTGTCGAAGATCGACCGCCGCATCAGGCGGAAGTCGCAGTCCACGTCGCGCACCTTCAGGCCGAACAGCGACTTCACCGTGTGGTGGTAGAAGCGGCCGATGACCAGCCGGTGGAACGGGTCGGAGCGGCTGATCTTGTAGCCGTTCACCAGGTCGACGTCGTCGGCCATCCGTTCCCAGAGCAGCGCCATCTCCTGCGGGTCGTACTGCGCGTCACCGTCGGTGTAGAAGACGAAATCCTTGCTCGCGCGGGCGAAGCCACTGCGAAGGGCGCCGCCGTACCCGCGGTTCTGCGGGTGGTGGACGATCTTCACCTCGGGATACAGGCGTGCCAGCTCGTCGAGGATGCGTGGCGTCGCGTCGCGACTCCCGTCGTTGATGACGATCACCTCGTGATCGGGCGTCAACGTGCGGGCGGTCAGCAACGCGCTCACCACCATGCTGGCGATGGTGCCCCCGTCGTTGTAGGCGGGGAAGAAGATGCTCAGGCCGGCGGGCCGTGTCGTCGATGTCGGCGGCATGGCAAACATGAGAGGCTAGCATAGATCCAGCGCCCGGCGGGCAGTACAATGCCGGCCCATGACGACCGTGCTCACCCCTCGCCAGCGGCAGGCCTTGAAGGGCCAGGCCCATGCCCTCGAACCGGTCGTGACGGTCGGTCACGCAGGCCTCACCCCCGGCGTCGTGCGCGAGATCGACGGCGCGCTGGCCGTCCACGAGTTGATCAAGGTCAGGGTTGGGGGCGACGACCGCGCGGCCCGCGCGGCCCTGCTCGACGACATCTGCGCGCAGACCGGTGCGCTGGCCGTGGGATCGGTCGGCAAGATCCTGATCCTCTGGCGCGAACGTCCCGCCGACGACTAGGGGGTCACGTCTTTCATTGCAGCGTTTCTCAAGACCTGTCCCCACGGGGCCACGTCTTGAATTTTGCTGCAATGAAAGACGTGACCCCGCCTACGCGGTGAGGCGGTCGAGGCCGCGCACGGCGCGATCCAGGCTGCGCACCACCGGCACGCCAGACTCGGTCAGGAACTTCGCCAGCGGGTCGTACAGCGCGCCGCTGTCGATCGCCACCACCAGCGGCAGGGGCACCTTGCGCACCAGCCGCGACAATCGCTGCGCGATGCCGTGCGCCGCCCCCAGGTCGGTCTGCGGATCGGCCGACGGCAGCGTGCACAGCGCCGCCGTCAGCGGCACGAGCCCCACGACCACCGCACCCACCCCGGGATCCGCCGCCACGGCCTCGACCGCGGCCACGAACGCCTCGTCGCCAGCCATCGGCGTCAGGTCGAGCGGGTTGTGCACGTCCACCAACCCATCGAGTCTCGCCGCGGCGAACAGGGCCGACAACCGCTGCTGCGTCTCGCGGCCGAACGCGGCCAGCGACAGCGCGCCCAGGTGGTCGCCCGCCGCGACGCACTCGAATCCCGCGTTCGAGACCACGGCGATCGCCCGGTTGAGCGCCCGTCCGTCGCACGCCAGCGCCAGGGCAATCAGGTCGTCGAAGTCGTCGATGGTGTCGGCCATCGTCGCGCCGGCGCGTGCGAGCAGCTGCTGCGACACGAGCGCGTCGCCGGCCAGAGAGGCCGTGTGGCTGGCCGACGCCTGTGCCCCCGCTGCGGTTCGCCCGGCCCGATACACGATGACGCGGCGGCCCGACTGCCGGATGCGCGCGATGGCCTGGCACGTGCGCGCACCGTCGCCCGGGCGGAAGCCCTCGACGTACACCGCGAACACGCGCACGCTGCGGTCGTCGGCCAGGCCGTGCAGGTAGTCGCCGATCGTCAGGTCGGACTGGTTACCGAGCGTGACGACGTATCGCGGATTGAGCGACGCCAGCTTGCTGAGCCGCGCGATCGCGAAGGCGCCACTCTGCGAGACGATCGCGAGCGGGCTCTCCGGGCCCGTCGGCACGGGCAGCTTCTCGTGGGGGATGAACAGGGTGTCGATGTGCCCGGGCCGCGATCGCACGCCGAGGCAGTTGCCGCCGTTGATGAGTGGCCCGCGCCACTCGGTGCCCCGCGAGGCACGCAGGTGCGCGCGCATGGTCGTGACGAGCGCGTCGCTGCCGGCCTTCTCCTCGAGGCCGCCGGGAATGACGATGATCGTCTCTGCGGCGCGGTGTTCGAGCACCTGCTCGATCGTCTGCGGCACCTGCGCGGCCGCCACGGCCACCACCAGCAGGTCAACGGGGGCCGCCAGGTCGGCCGCCGACGGCACGCAGCGGCAGCCGTCGATGCGGTCGGTGCCGGGCTTGATCACGGTAATCGCGTCACTGGCGAAGCCCGCGCCCAGCATGTTCTGCAGGATGATCCGGCCGACGTTCATGCCGCTCGACACGCCGACGATGCCCACCGTGCGCGGCCTGAGCAGGTGGACGAGCTTTTCGGTGGGACGCGGGGCCTCGCCCGGGGTCGCGTCCACGCGGGTACGGCCGAGCACGTCGAGGGCCACGAGTCCGCTCGGTGTCACCGCAAAGGGGTTCACCTCGAAGTCGGTGATGTCGTCGCGCTCACGCGCGAGCGCCTGCATCGACATCACCGTGGTGACGATCGCATCGAGCGACGTCGTGGCCGCTGCGCCACGCTGCGGTTCGGTGAGGAACCTGACGACGGGCAGCGCGCGCAGTGCCGAGGCGACCGCGTCGCGCGAGGTTTCGCTGGCAGCGACGATCGCGGTGGCGCACTCGGGCCGCATCGCCTTCGCCCACGTCTCGGCGTGGATGCCGCCGGTGGCGATGGTGACGACCGCGCCGAAATCCTGGGTGCGCCGGATGCCGACCAGGAGTTCGTGCGCATGCGGCACGAACGCCGAGATCACGAACCGGGTCGGCGAGACCTCGGCGAAACGCCGCGCAATCTCGTCACCGGCACGCTTCACGGCCTCGAGGTGGGCGTCGGTGATCACCACGCCTCCGCGATCCGAACGGTGCGCCACGCGCGCGTCGGCGATCTTCACGACCACGCGGCCGGGGCCGAGTGGCGCGAGGTCGTCGGCGGTGACCCTGGTGATGTCGGTCACGACCAGGGTGGGCGCGTACGGGATGCCGAACGAGGCGAGCAACGCGAACCCCTCGGGTTCGCAGAACCGTTCGGGCAGGGCGAGGGCAGAGGTGGCGAGAGTCACGAGTGGTGTCCGTCGGGGCGATCAGGCCGACACCGCGGTGCGACCCGCGCGATAGGCCGTGAGGTTCAGGTCGACGACCGCCTGGCCCTTCGGGGCAAAGCGGGTCGCAATGCAGCGTTCGATGGCGGCCGGAGCGATTGGCAGTAGCCGCGAGGCGGCGCCGACCATCACCATGTTGGTCGCACGCACCGCGCCTGCACCGCGGGCCAGCGCGTCGGCATCGATCAGCAGGTGCGTCGGCACGCGCCGGATGGTGTCGAGGATGTCGTCGAGCGGCGGGTAGTCGACGATGTTGCGCAGCGGCGTCATCGCACTGATCACGGCACCGTCGGTTTTCAGGAGGCCCAGGTACCTCAGGCTCTCGAGCGGTTCCATGCTGAGCACGAGCGACGCCGTCGCGTTCGCGATCATGTCGCTCGCAATCGGGTGGTCGGCGAGCCGCAGCGATGCCTGCACGGCCCCACCGCGCTGCGCCATCCCGTGGACTTCGGCCTGCTTCACCTCGAGGCCCTGGTCCATGGCCGCCGAGGCGATCACGGCCGCGACCGAGAGCACGCCCTGGCCGCCAACGCCCGCGAGCACGATGTCGAACGTCATGAGCCGGCTCCCACGACGGCGCGCGCCGCCGCCTTGTGCACCTTGGCGGTCTCGATGCACTCGCGCACCATGATCACGACCGACAGGCCGCGATGCTCGATCTCGCGTCGCAGGGTGTCGGCATTCGTGGGGGCGTGCCGCGGGTGCGCGTCGAGCACGTGTACGTGGTCAGGATCGATTCCGAGCCCCAGCACGAGCGCCTGCAGGCGCGACGAGGGGAGGATGGTGGGCTGGCCGCCCGTCATCCCGACGGTTTCGTTGTCGAGGATCAGCACCGTCATGTCGGTGTTGGCCGAAGCGGCGTCCATCAGTGCGCTCAGCCCGGAATGCAGGAACGTGCTGTCACCGATGACCGCGACGGCCGGCCTGAATCCGGCGTCTGAGGCGCCCTTGGCCATGCCGATCGAGGCGCCCATGCACACGCACGACTCGATCTGCGAGTAGGGAGGCAACGCGCCGAGTGTGTAGCAGCCGATGTCCGAGGTGACGATGGCGTCGCCGATGGTGCGGAGGGCGTCCTTGATCGCACGGTAACTGTCGCCGTGCGGGCACCCTTGGCACAGCTGCGGCGGCCTCGGCGGCGGCACGACCCCCACGACAGCCAGGCCCTGCCGGTCGGGCAGCCCGAGCGCCGCCCGCACGTTGTCGGGCGTGAGTTCACCTTCCCTGACGACGTCGCCCGACTCGCGGCCGAGAATCTGCGTGGTGGTCGGCAGGAGGCCTCGCAACTGGCGTTCGATGAGCGGATACCCATCCTCGAGGACGAGGATGCGGGTCGCATGCGAGGCCAGCGTGCGGAGCGCCTCGACAGGCAGCGGGTAGGCGCCGACGTGCAGGTGATGGGGCAACGCGCCGAGTTCCCCGGCGTTCTCGAGGAAGTAGTTGCGCGCAACGCCCGCGGTGATGACCCCGAGGGGCTCGCCGCCGCGGAGGTCGAGCCGGTTGACGGCGTGGGCCTGCGTGTACGCGCGGAGGGCATCCTGCCGGTCGAGCAGCGCGCTCCACTGGCGCCTGGCGTTGGCGGGCAGGAGGATCCACGACGCGTCGCGCGGCGGATGCGTGACCGCGTTCTGCAGACGCGGTGGTTGCGTCCGCACGATCGACCGCGCGTGCGCGAGGCGCGTGACGAGCCGGATCATGACGGGGATGCGAAAGCGCTCAGAGAGGTCGAACGCTTCGCGCGTCAGGTCGTAGGCCTCCTGCTGGGTCGAGGGCTCGAAGCAGGCGATGCGCGCGAAGTCGGCGTAGAAGCGGCTGTCCTGCTCGTTCTGCGAGCTGTGCATGCCGGGGTCGTCGGCGACGGCCACCACGAGCCCGCCGTGGATCGACACCAGCGCGCTGTTCATGAACGGGTCGGCCGCCACGTTGAGGCCGACGTGCTTCATCGCGACCAGGGTGCGCCGCCCGACGAACGACGCCCCGAGGGCGGCCTCGTAGGCCGTCTTCTCGTTGGTGCACCAGTGCGCGGGCGGACCTCCGTGCCTCGTTGCGTGTGCGACCAGGTATTCGACGATCTCGGTCGAGGGGGTGCCGGGGTAGGCGTAGGCGGCACTGAGGCCGGCATCAACGGCCCCGAGCGCCACTGCTTCGTCGCCGAGGAGGACGAGTTCAGCCATGGTCCTTCGCAGAGCAACGATCGTGCTCAGGACGTAACGCCCGCAATCGCGCCCACGGGCGCGCCTGTCGTCGAGGTCGTGCCGGGTTTCCGGCAGTTCTGCCGCGGGGCAACCCGAACGGCGGCTACGAGTGCTGGCGCTGCCGCGCCGTGAGAAGGTGCCGCACCGAGGCGATGAAGAGTGGGATGTCGATGGGCTTGGCCACGAACGCCGTGCCAGGCGGAAGCGGGCGCTCGGCGAGCCTCGTCATCGTCCACGAGGAGGATGCGTCCCGTCATGGGGGCGGGGTGCGGCATACGGCGATTCGAAGGCGCTGGGGGCCTGCGGGTCGCGCGGCGACAGCGCAGAGAACGCCTTCACGGCGCAGTATCGGCGCATTTTCGGGCCGACGCACGCGCGTACTCTGCATGCGACGAAAATTGACGAAGAACCGGCCACGAAGTGACAGGGTTTGGTTCAGGGGCCGAGGCGTTGGTCAGGCGTTCCTGGCCGGCAGCCCACCCTCGGGAGCAAAGCGCATCGCGAGGTTGGCTCGCCGGCACGACTCGATCAGCTGCGGCTGCGAACGGACGCCGAGCTTCTTGAAGATGGCCTTGAGGTGGTTGCGCACCGTGTGTTGCGAGATGCACAGCGCTCCGGCGATCGCCGAGACACGCCGGTTGTCGAGCAGCCCGGCCAGGACTTCCTGTTCGCGCGCCGACAGCGACGCCACGGCCACGAGAAAGGCCTCCGACTCCGGGTCCGACGGTGGGGGCACGGGTCTCGCGTGCAGCGCGCTCAGCCGGGGCGCGGCCGTCTCGATGCGATCGACCACTGCGGCCATCTGGCCGAGCCCGCGCTCGACGGCCGCCAGCCGCAGGTCGTAGGCGTCGGCCTCGTGCAGCCGCGTCGCGTTCGACAGCGCGATCTTCACGGTGCTGAGCAGTTGCCGTTCCTCGAACGGCTTGACGAGGTAGCCGAGCACGCCCGGCACTGCCGCGCGCGCGAGGGTGGTTTCGTCGGCATAGGCCGTCACGAAGATCGCCGGGACGGCATGGTCGGTCCAGATCTGCCGGGCCAGCGAGATGCCGTCGTTGGCGTCGCCGAGCGCGATGTCGAGCAGCGCGAGGTCGGGCTTCGTCGACGCGATGGCGGCGCGTGCCTCTTCGAATCGATGCGCGACGCCGCACACGCCGTACCCGGCCTGTTCGAGGCACCGCGCCACGTCGGTGGCGACGATCCACTCGTCTTCGACGATGAACAGCCGTGGCGTCGACGCCGGCGTCATGGATGCCGTGGCTGCGGGGGGAGCTGCGTTGGCCAAGAACGGTCCTCGTGGACTGCCCCTGCGGCAATCACCGCAGGCCTGCGTGGTCTCCAGCCGATGCTACGCCTGAGCGCCCGACCTGACAATGACGGAATCGCGCCGCAACGCACGCGGCACGCTCATCGCGGCCGCCGCGCTGCCGCGTCGTACGCGGCCTCCATGCGCTCGGCCACGCGGGCCCAGCCGTGATGCCGGGCGACGTGCGCACGCGCGGCCTGCCCGAGGGCCTGCCCACGGTCGGGCGAGTCGAGCACGCCAGCGATGGCCGCCGCGAGCGCGGCGACATCACGCTCGGCGACGAGGCGGCCGTTCACGCCATCGGTGATGACCTGCCCGATGCCGCCGGCCGGAGTCGCCACCACGGGCGTGGCGCTGGCCAGGGCCTCGAGCACGACGTTCGGCAGCCCATCGACGTTGCCGGCATCGTCGCGCACCGAGGGCACGCCGATCACGTCGGCCGCCGCGCACCAGGCGGCCACGTCGCCGTGCGCCAGCGTCCCGGGGAATCGCACGCGATCGCCGAGCCCGTGCGCCGCGGCGCGCGCGCGGAACTCGGCCGCGAGGTCGCCGTCGCCCCCGATCACGGTGATGAGCGAGGGATGAGACGTGGCGAGCGCCGCCGCCGCGTCGATCAAGTACTCGAAGCCCTTCTTCTTCACGAACCGCCCGATGGCGAACAGCAGCGGCGCGTCACTGGCGACGCCCAGCCTGTGCCTGATATCGGCGCGCCAGGACGGGTCGGGCGCGAAGCGGTCGATGTCGACGCCATACGGCACGACCTCGGTGTCGGCCGCGCGCGCGCCAAGCCGGATCGCCCGGGCCGCGAGGTCGGCGCTGCACGCGGTCACCTGCGCGGCGTCGTGGAAGACGCCGTGCGCGAGGCGTCCGAGCACCGCGTGTTTCTCGGCGACGAAGACGTCGGATCCGTGGAGGCTCACGACCAGCGGCAGGTCGCCACGCGCGTAGTTGGCGATCACGCCTCCGGGAATGACCCAGTGCCCGTGCATCACGGTGGCGCCCACCTCGCGCGCCACGCGCCGTGCCGCCCGCCAGCCGGCGGCAAGCGCGAGTGGTGCCGCAAGCCACGCGGCCGCGCGCAGCGACACGTCGGCCTTGAGCCCGCCGGCGTATCCGAACACGTTCATCGACGGCACCGGCGCGTACCGGAAGAAGTGGAAGTGCACGTTGCCCTCGCGTGCGCCGCGCGTGATCGCGGGGTGCCACGGGGCGACCAGGTGCACCTCGTGCCCGCGCGCGGCGACGCCATGCGCGATCGGCGCCATGAAGGTTCCGACGATGTCACCCTCGAAGCGAGGGTACGACGTGGCGATCATCACGATGGTGTGCGGCATGCGGGCGAGGAGTGACCGACGACAGACTACAGGCAGCCGGGGCCGGAACGACAGCGACGGGTCATGTCGCGCGCCGTCCGCGCAGGACGACGCGCCACGGCATCAGGGCCGACTCGAGGACGATGCCCGAGTCGAGCTTCGACTGCCCGACACGCCGCTCGACGAAGATGATCGGTACTTCGCTCACGCGGCATCCGCGCCGCGTCGCCTCGTAGAGCATTTCGACCAGGAACGCGTAGCCGTCAGACACGAACGCCGCCAGCGGAAGCCTCGCGAGCGCCTCGCGGCGCCAGCACCGGAACCCGCTCGTGCAGTCACGCACGGGCATCCGGGTGACGGCGCGGATGTAGCGGTTCGCGAACGTGCTCAGGACGAGCCGGTGCAGCGGCCAGTTCACGACGCTGACGCCGTGCAGGTAGCGGGAGCCGATCACGAGGTCGCTGCCCGCGGCCGCGGCCTCGACCATCGCCGGCAGGTACTGCGGATCGTGCGACAGGTCGGCGTCCATCTGGCATACGACGTCGGCGTCGCCCCTTGCGGCGATCTGCAGGGCATCGACGTACGATCGCCCGAGTCCCCGCTTCCCCGTGCGGTGCAGCACGTCCACGCGTCCGGGGTACCTGGCCGCGAGCGCGTCCGCGACGTCGCCCGTGCCGTCGGGCGAACCATCGTCCACCACGAGGATGCGGTAGCCGTCGCGCGCGAGCACCCCCTCGGCCAGGACGGGCAGGGTCTCGCGCTCGTTGTACGTCGGGATGACCACGAGGACGTTCATCGCGCGACGGCCACCGCCGCCGGCCAGGCTCGCCGCGCCACGAACGCCGACGCGAGGATGATCAGCACGGGATCGATCACCGGCAGCCGGTACCGTTCGTGCGGGAAGAACACGAGCATCAGCATCCACGACGACGCGGCCAGCACGGCCAGCGCCACCGGTGGCCGCGCGTGCTGGCGCCACGCGAGCACCGACGCGAGGGCCAGCGGGAAGGCGAGCACGTATGGGACGACCGACGCCACGACGTAGGCGCGCGAGTGGGCTCGATACGAGGGGCCGATGGGCACGATGGCGTAGAAGGCCTTGCGTGCGGCCAGCCCGGCGATGCGCAGTGGCGACGAGGTGAGCCAGCCGATGGCCTCGCGCGTGTAGTGCGGGTCGAGCGCCTCTGGCCCGAGGTTGCCCTGCGCGGCGACGAAGGTGCGCTGGGCGAGCTTGAGCGGCACGTTGGTCGCCATGTCACCTTCGCCCGTCGCGAGCGGGTGGTTGCCGATCCAGAGATTGACACCGCCGTCGGCGGCCACGGGGATGAACCG
>JAEUQQ010000311.1 GCA_016789685.1 Acidobacteriota bacterium
TCGAGGCGATGCGCGCGCGCGGCTGCGACGGCGCGTTCGTGAGCAGCCACACGTGCAGCATCGCGCTCGCGCGCGCGACGGGCCGACGCTGGGACTCGCTCCTGGCGCTCGTCGAACGCGCGTCGCGCTGATGGCCCGGCGACCGCCGCGACGCCAGACCCGCGCGCACCATCCGCAAGCGCGTACAATGGCGCGTTCCGTTCTCATCGGCACCGGAGGCCTTCGCACATGCGTCGTTTGATCCCATCCCTGCTCGTCACCTCGGCCCTCGTCGCCGGCGCCCTGGCGCAGCCATCCGCGCAGTCGGCGCCACCAGCCACCTGGCTCGACGCCTATCGCGAACCCGCCAGCCGCCTGATCGGTGCGGCGCTCGCCGACCAGGCCGCCTTCGACAAGCTCGCCTACCTGGGCGACACCTTCGGGCCACGACTCGCGGGATCGCGCGGGCTCGAGCTGGCCATCGAATGGGCGCAGGCCGAGATGAAGCGCGAGGGGCTCGAAAACGTGCGGGCCGAACCGGCCATGGTGCCGAAGTGGGTACGCGGCCAGGAGTCGCTCGTCCTGCTCGATCCGGTCGAGCGGCCCGTCGTCATGCTCGGCCTGGGCAACTCGGTCGGCACGCCCGCCGGCGGGATCACCGCCGACGCCATCGTCGTGTCGTCGTATGCCGAACTCGAGCAGCGCGCCGCCGAGGTGAAGGGCAAGATCGTCGTCTACAACGTGCCCTACACGAACTACGGCGAGACCGTGCAGTACCGGGGCGGCGGCGCCTCGCGCGCCGCGAAGCTCGGGGCCGTCGCGGCCCTGGTCAGGTCGGTCGGGCCGATCGGCCTGCGCACGCCGCACACCGGCGCCATGAACTACGACGAGGGCGTGGCGAAGATCCCGGCGGCCGGCATCAGCGCCGAAGATGCGTCGATCCTCGCGCGCCTGCAGGCCCGCAGGCAGTCGACGCGGATGCGCCTGACGATGGAGGCGCACTTCGAGCCCGACGCGCAGTCGTACAACGTGATTGGCGAGATTCGCGGCCGGGAGACGCCCGACGAGATCGTCGTCGTGTCAGGGCACTACGACTCGTGGGATGTCGGCACCGGGATGATGGACGACGGCGGCGGCTGCATCGCGGCGTGGGAAGCGGTGCGGCTGATGCTGAAGCTGCACCTCCGCCCGCGGCGCACCGTGCGGGTGGTCCTCTACACCAACGAGGAGAACGGGTTGCGTGGCGGCACGGCGTACCGCGATCAGCACGCGGCCGATCTCGCGAAGCACGTGGCGATGCTCGAATCGGATGCGGGCGTGTTCAGGCCGCTCGGCGTCGGCTTCAGCGGGAGCGACCAGGCGCGGGCGATCATCCGGCAGATCGCCACGTTGCTCACGGGCATCGACGCGCACCGCGTGGGTCCCAACGGCGGTGGCGCCGACATTGGCCCCAGCGTGCGCGCGGCCAACATCCCCAGCCTGTCGCTCGACGTGGATGGGTCGGAGTATTTCACCTATCACCACACGCCCGCCGACACGATCGAGCGCCTCAACCCGCAGGACGTCGCCAAGGGCGTGGCGACGATCGCCGTCATGTCGTACGTGATCGCCGACCTGCCCGAGCGGCTGCCGTCGGCGAAGTAGGTCGCGCGTGGTCGCCGGCGACGACTAGAGTCGTCGCCGGGCCGCGGCGGGACGTCGCGCCTGCGCCTTCGGCGCCTTGACCGTCATCGTGACGTGCAGGCGGCTCGGCGTCGTGAGCCCGACGAGCACGGTGTAGTTCTGCTCGCCCCACTGCGCGTGCCTGAATGTCACCTCGTGCACGCCCAGCGGCACCGAGAGGTTCGTCAGCGGGGTCAGGCCAATCGGGCGTCCGTCGAGGTACACGTCGGTCTCGGTGTCGGCCGTCAGGTTCAGCACACCGCTCGGGGGCGTGACGATGACGCGGGTCACGCCCACGGCAGCCACCTCGACCTCGCGCACCTCCTCGAAGCCCAGCTCGTCATTGGCCAGGCGCAGACGGCGGAGTCCGACGCCGACGGCCACGCGGCCGGCGCGCAGTTGTCCGAGCGGACGGTCGCCCTCGCTGATCGTCAGCGGGATGGGTGACGAGACGTCGAGCATCCCCGACAGCGGAATCTCGACCGCACTGGTCTGGTCGGGCAGCACTTCCACCTTCTGCTCGACCCGTGCGACGGCGTTCTGGACCGTGATCGTGTACTCGCCCGGTGCGAGGCCGTCGATCTGGATCGGCGTCTGGCCGCGCGGCTCCCCGTTGAGGAGCACCGTCGCACCCTTGGGAGCCGTGGCCACGTCGAGCACGCCCGGCGGCCCGGGCGGATAGAGCGTCACCACCTGGAACGTCTCGTTGCCGGTGGTCACCGCCGCCGAAATCGTCCGCACCTCGCCGCCTCGTTCGAACTCGATCCGATAGCCGCCTGGCGGCAGGGCCAGCGTCAGCGGCGTCCGCCCCTTCTCGAGGCCGTTGATCCGCACGACGGCGCCAGCGGGCTTCGACTCGAGCCTGAGGTGTCCAGGGTCACCCGCCGCTGAGGCCGACGAGTCCTTGGGCCACAGGTACATGTATCCCGCGGCGAGAGCGCCGCCCATCACTACCGCCAGCAGCGCGGCGACAACGATGAAGCGCGGGCGACGTGACGGCTGAACCGTCACTTCGTCAACGTCGTACGCCACCGGCGCGTGCCGATGCGCGGGAGGGTCCGGAACGATGTCGCGATGAACGCCGTGCTGGCCGGTCTGCGGGCGCGCGTTCGTCGACGAGGTGTGGGCGAACGGCGTGGCGTCCTGGTGAGACTCGACACGCGGCAGCGGCGGGCCGGGCGCGACGGCGGGCGTGGCCATCGGCGCGGGCGCCGGCGGCGGCACGGGGCGGTGCTCGACCGGTTGTTCGAACTCCTCGACGGCAGCACGCAGCAGGCTCGAGGTTGTCGTCGGCACCTGCGGCAGGTCGATCGGTGTCACCGTGCCCAGGGCTGGCGGCGGCGCATCGACGACCAGGTCGAGCACGGGACCGGCGAGCCGGTCGTGTGACGGCCGTGGGGCCGGTGACGCGATGATGACCGGTGGCCGGGGCACCTCGGGCTGGGCCGGGAATGGCAGCACGGTGGCGGCGCTGCCCGTGGCCTTGCCTGCCGGCATCTCCCAGAAGGGCCGGGGCGCCTCGACCATCGCCGGTGGCGCCGGGCTCGACGCCGGGAGCGCAACGGCGAGCGGCGTCGCAGGCGGCGTCGTGAGGGGCTCGGTCACCGCTGGCCGCTCATCCTGGGCCGGCTCACGCGGCGCGTCGTAGACCGATGGCATCGATGGCGCCGCGCTGGGGGCCGCCACACGCGGCACGACCGCCAGGGGCTCGTACCCCGAGCCCGCCTCTGACGACAGCGCCGACGATCGGCCATCGTTGGATTCGATGATGAACGCATGCCCCGCAAACGGATCGGATCGCGATGCCGCCACCACGGGCGCGGCGGGTGTGGGCATGGCGAAGGGGTCGTACGCCGGTACGGGATCGGCCACGACGACCACTGGCAGCGGGTCTGGCTCGACGGCCGTCGCGGGCACGTCGACTTCGAGTCCGATCGGTGCCGCCACGTAGCCGGCCTCGGCATCGAGCAGTTCCTCGAGGGCATCAGCGGCGGCATTGAGCGAGCGGAACGGCCCCTCGGGTGCGATGAGCAGGGCGCGGCTCAGCCATCCCTTCAGCGCCAGGCCGAGCGGCTGATCCTCGCCGTCGATCGACGTCTCGCTGACCCGCTCGAGCAGGCGGCCGGCGCCCAGCAGATCGTCATGCCCCCCGAGTGGGCGGCCGAGGAAGGCCGAGAGCGCCAGGACACCGAGCTGAAACTGGTCAGTGAGCGGGGTGAAGGCCGGGATGCCGGGCGTCGAGGGAACGGCCAGACCGTACTGCTGCCACCAGGCGGCGGGCGCCAGCGTCACGTTCGAAAGCGCGCGGCCGAACACGACATCGCGGACGACGACGCGCTGGTCGGCCGTGATGACGACCGCATCGAGCGAGAGCGCGCCGTGGAACGTGCCCGACCGGTGGCTCTGCAAGGCCCGCACGATACTGAGCAGTTCCCGCACGAGGTAGAGGGCTGCCGCCGTCGACAACGGCACGCCAGCGCGCGCACGGCGCGCCAGCAGGTGCCCGAGCGGCTCGCCGGCCGGGTGCGACGAGATGACGTCGAGGCAGGGCCGCTGGCCGACGAGGCGGCGCTCGACGCCACGCGCGGCCGCCAGGTTTGGGTGATCGAGCGCGATGAAGGCATCGTGCTGATGCACGACCGCGTCGATGAAGCCGTCGGCACGCGCGATCAGCGGATCGACCTGCAGGCGCGACTCGACCATGCCTCCACGCCCGGGCGTCACCACCCGCGTGCCAATCCCGTGCTGGTCGTGGCCCTGGTCGGCCGTCACGACCTCTGTCCCCAATCCGCCCACGGCGGATTAATCGGCGGGGCAGGCCGAATCCCTGAATCGCAAACGAGACTGCGGTAAATCGGGTGAGTGCCCCACGGGCGGCAGGCGGTGGGCGGGGGCAGAAACGGCCCCCGGCGGCGGGACGAGGCGGGGGCAACGGCCGGTCCCGACACGACCGACAGCGCGCGTCATGTGGTCGGTGCGGGCGCTGTACGCGCAGCGGCCGCCGGCCCGGCGGCCGGCGGTCGCGCGTCCATGGCTACTTCTTGTGCGACAGGCTCTTCATGGCGGCGAAATAGAAGTCGCGGTAGTGCGGGCTCTTGTCGTTGTGGCACGGGGTGCACATCGACTCGCCGGGCGACTTCTTCAGGCCCGCTGGAATCGGGTTGCCGGCCGTGGCCGCCTCGACGTGGGCCTTGCCCGGACCATGGCAGCTTTCGCACTGCACGTTGGCGTTGAGCACCGGGCCGCCCTCGGTCACCGCGGTCTTGGGACCCGTGAGGTGGCAGCCGGCGCAGTCCTTCTGCCGCTCGTCGTTCGACAGGCGGCCCCACGTCTTGGCGTGCTTGCTCGCCGCCCACGACTCGTGGATGGCCTTGTGGCAGGTCGCGCACGCTTTGTCCCACGCATACCCTTCAGCCCCTGCCGCTGGCGCGGCCGGCTGCTGCGCGTGCGCCGTCGCAACGACGAACAAGGTGCTGACCAGGCCGAGCATCCATCGCGTACGCATTGCCGTCTTCCCCCTGCGGACGTCCGATCCGCGTCTCGGCTCGCCAGGGGCCCGACGGACTCCCGTCGGCCACGAGACGAGCATCGCTGTAGGAGGCAAGCGACATGCCACGGGACTCGGCCGTGGACACGGCGCTACCTGCGATTGCGCGCCGATTATGTGGAATGTCGCCGGGTTTGTCGATGGGGAGCGTCGGCGAGGTGCCGGGAAGCCGTCGCTGCCAGCCGTCAGTGGACGCCGTGCCCCGCCTGCAGCAGTCCGGGGTCGGCGCCGAGTTGGCGGATGGCGGCCTCCCACATCGCGGCCGATGCGGTGTCGAACACGAGCTGGGGCGTCACGTCGGCGGTCAGCCAGGCCGACTGCGCCAGCTCCTCATCGAGCTGGCCGGGCCCCCAGCCCGCATAGCCCGTCAGCACGCGCGACCTGGCGTCGTCAGTCTCGATGACCGAGCGCAGGACGTCGAGCGAGGTCGAGAGGAACACGCCGTCGGTCACCTCGAGGCCCTCGCCCTCGGGCGGCGCGGCGGGCATCAGGATCCACCCACGCTGCGGTTCGACCGGACCTCCCACCCAGAGCCGCGTGCTGCCCTTCGTCGCCGGCGGGGGATCGAGATGCACCGCCTCGGCGGCCGGCGTGTCGGTCGGCCGGTTCACGACCAGCCCGAACGCGCCGTCGGCCGAG
>JAEUQQ010000339.1 GCA_016789685.1 Acidobacteriota bacterium
CCCTGCTTGTAGTCGAGGGCGAGCGACATCCACACCGCGACGAGCTCGAGCTTGTTCAGCCGCGGTTGCTGGAGCAGCTGCTGGTGCACGTTGATGGCGCGCCCCACCTGGCCCTTCTCGCGGTACAGGTTGCCGAGGATCAGGTGCACCTCGAAGGCGTCTTCGTGCTCGCCGATGACGTGCGAGAGTTCGAGGATCGCCGGATCGACCTGCGTCGCGACCAGGTAGTTGAGCCCCTGCAGGTAGTGGGGCGACTCGCGGAGGCGCCGGCGATCGACGAGGCGACCCTCGCGGAGCTTGTAGCGCTCCCAGGCCTTGCCGAGCGTCAGCCCGGCGAGCAGCGCCACCAGGACGGCGAGCAGCATCGCGTAGTCGGCGACCATCAATGTCCTCCCGCCAGGAAGCCATCGACCAGGTCCTGCCACTCTCCCCGTGCCCGCAGCAGGTGCTCGACGAACTCGCGCACCGCGCCACGGCCGCCCTCAGCCCTGGTCACGACATCCACCCGCGCGCGGACTTCGGCACTGGCGTCGGCCGGGGCGGCCGAGATGCCGGCCCGCACCAGGACGGGCAGGTCGAGCAGGTCGTCGCCCATGTAGGCGACCTGGTCGGCCGCGAGGCCGTGCTCGGCGCAGATCCGGTCGAACTCGACGCGCTTGTCGTGCACGCCCTGGACGATCACGCGCATGCCGAGTTGCGTAGCCCGCTGCACGGTGGTCGCCGACTGGCGCGCCGAGAGCACTCCCGTGAGCAGGCCCACACGGTGCGCCAGCACGATGGCCGTGCCGTCACGGATGTGGAACAGCTTCGACTCCGTGCCATCGCCGTGCAGGAGGACCGTGCCATCGGTGAGCACGCCGTCCACGTCGAACAGCAGCAGGGCCAGGCGTTGCGCGCGCGCGTCGAAGGTCACGTCAGAACATCTCCGTGCGCCACAGATCGTGCAGGTGCAGGACGCCGACCGGCCGACGCGTGCCATCGCACACGATGAGCGACGAGATCTTGCGTTCCTCCATGATCTTCAGCGCCTCGACGGCCAGCAGGTGTGGCGCGATCGTGATGGGGCGTGGCGTCATGACGTCTGACGCCGACGCGGTGAGGACGTCTGGCCGCGCGCCCATGTGCCGCCGCAGGTCGCCATCGGTGATGATGCCGGCGAGCGTGTCGTCGTCGCCGACCACGCACGTCATGCCCAGGCCCTTGCGCGACATCTCGTAGATCAGGTCGCGCATCGGCGTGCCCAGGCGCACGAGTGGCATCGCGTCGCCGGCGTGCATCAGCCGCTCGACGCGCATGAGGCGCTTGCCGAGCTTGCCGCCCGGATGCAGGTTGGCGAAGTCGTCGGGCCTGAAGCCCTTGCGGGCGAGCAGGGTCATGGCCAGCGCGTCGCCGAGCGCCAGCGCGGCCGTGGTGCTCGCCGTCGGCGCGAGGTTGAGCGGGCAGGCCTCTTCGTCGACGTGGCAATCGAGCGTGACGTCGGCGGCCTGCGCCAATGTCGATCCCATGTCGCCCGTGATGGCGATCAGGCGGGCACCGATGCGCCGGATGAACTCGAGGACGCGGACGAGTTCGGCCGTTTCGCCGCTCTGCGACATGCCGATCACGACGTCGTCGGGCGTAATGAGCCCGAGGTCGCCGTGGATCGCTTCTGCCGGGTGCAGGAAGTAGGCGGGCGTACCGGTCGACGAGAGCGTAGCCGCGATCTTCCGGCCGATGATTCCCGACTTGCCCATGCCCGAGATGATGACCCGGCCCCTGCAGGCGTGGAGCAGGGCGACGGCCGTCGTGAAGCGCCCGTCGAGCCGTCCGGCCACCGCGCGCACCGCGTCGGCCTCGGTTTCGATGACGCGCCGCGCCAGCGCGAGTTCGGACGCCTCGGTGGCGACGGTGCCGGTGAGGTCGGTGCTCATGCCTGGACCGCCGCGGCGAGCGGCGCAGGACGCGTGATGGCATGCAGGGCGACGAGGCGGTCGAGCAGGGCCGCGAGACGATCGAGCCGCAGGGCGTTCTGCGCATCGCTCTTCGCGCGCGGCGGATCCTCGTGAATCTCGAGGAACACGCCATCGACGCCGGCGGCGACACCGGCCGATGCCAGTGTCTCGATGTACTCGGCCTGGCCCGCCGTCACGCCGTCGCCCGCGCCCGGCAACTGCAGGCTGTGGGTGACGTCGAACACCACCGGCGCGCCCAGCGCGCGCATCATCGTGAAGCTGCGCATGTCGACGACGAGGTTGTTGTAGCCGAACGTGGTGCCGCGTTCGGTGAGGACCACGCGCGGGTTCCCGGCGTCGGTCACCTTCCGCACGGCGTGGCGCATGTCGGCCGGCGCCAGGAACTGGCCCTTCTTGATGTTCACCACGCGGCCCGTCCGGGCGGCGGCGACGATCAGGTCGGTCTGCCGGCAGAGGAAGGCGGGAATCTGCAGGACGTCGGCCACGGCAGCCACGGGGGCGACCTGCCACGTCTCGTGGATGTCGGTCAGGACCGGCACACCGGCGCGCCGCTTCACCTCGTCGAGCACCTTGAGGCCGGCGTCGAGCCCGGGCCCCCGGAACGACGTGATCGACGTGCGGTTGGCCTTGTCGAACGATGCCTTGAACACCCAGGGGACGCCCGCTGCGCGCGTGATGTCGCGGATGGCGAGCGCCAGTTCCACGGCGTGCGCCTCGCTCTCGATGACGCACGGCCCCCCAATCAGCGCGAGTGGGCCGCCCGCCCCGAGGGTGAGCGGCCCGATGGTCACGGATGACATGGCGGCCATTATATGCCGCCGGTCGTGCCTACTCGGCGACCGACGCCGCTGGCGCCTCGGCGCCGCCGGTGGTGTGGGCGTGCTCGAGCGCGGCCGCCACGAAGCCCGCGAACAGCGGGTGCGGGCGCAGCGGCTTCGACTTGAATTCCGGGTGGAACTGCACCGCGACGAACCACGGGTGCGCCGGCAGCTCGATCATCTCGACGAACTTCCCGTCGAGTGACCGGCCCACGATCTCGAGGCCCTGTTCCGCGAGGGCCTGTTCGTACAGGCTGTTGAACTCGTACCGGTGCCGATGGCGTTCGTGGATCACGTCGGCGCCGTACAGACGGTGCGAGATCGAGCCGGGCTTGAGCCGGCAGGCGTACGAGCCGAGGCGCATCGTCCCGCCGAGGTCGTCGACGCCCAGCAGGTCGCGCAGCTTGTAGATGATCTTGTTCGGCGTGTCGGGCTGCACCTCGGTCGAGTCGGCATCGACGATCTCGCACACGTTCCGCGCGAACTCCACCGTGGCCCACTGGAAGCCGTAGCAGATGCCGAAGAACGGGATGCGGTGCTCGCGCGCATACTGCGCGGCGCGCATCATGCCGCGCGTGCCGCGATCGCCGAAGCCGCCCGGGACGAGGATGCCGTGCGATCCCGCGAGCAGGTAGTCGCTGCCGTCCTGCTCGAGTGCTTCGGCCTCGACCCAGTGGATGCGCACCTTGGCGCGGTGGCGCATGCCGCCGTGGTAGAGCGCCTCGTTGAGGCTCTTGTACGAGTCCTCGAGGCCGACGTACTTCCCGACGACGTGGATGACGATCTCCTCGTCTGGGTGCTTGATGCGCTCCACCAGCTCGCGCCACGCATCCATGCGCCGTTCGGTCAGCGGCAGCGCGAGCTGCTTGAGCACGATCGTGTCGATGCCTTCGGCCGCCAGTTCCAGCGGCACCTCGTAGATGCTCGAGACGTCGCGCGCCGTGATCACGGCCTCTTCGTTCACGTCGCAGAACAACGCGATCTTCCGCTTCAGGTCCTGTGACAGGCTCCGGTCGGTGCGGCAGAGCAGGATGTCGGGCTGGATGCCGATCGAGCGCAGGTCCCTGACGCTGTGCTGCGTCGGCTTCGTCTTCAGTTCGCCGGCCGCGCCGATGTACGGCACGAGCGTGAGGTGGATGTAGAGCGTGTTCTCGCGCCCCACGTCCTGCCGGAACTGGCGGATGGCCTCGAGGAAGGGCAGGCTCTCGATGTCGCCCACCGTGCCCCCGATCTCGACGAGCACGATGTCGACGTTCTCGGCAACGGCGCGGATGCTCTCCTTGATGGCGTTGGTGATGTGCGGGATCACCTGGACGGTGGCGCCGAGATAGTCGCCGCGCCGCTCCTTCTGGATCACCGACATGTAGATCTTGCCGGTCGTCCACGCGTGGTTCTTGGTGGCCACCGAGTTGGTGAAGCGCTCGTAGTGCCCCAGGTCGAGGTCGGTCTCGGCACCGTCGTCGGTGACGTACACCTCGCCGTGCTGGTACGGGCTCATCGTCCCCGGATCGACGTTGATGTACGGGTCGAGTTTCTGCATGGTCACGCGGTAGCCGTGATCTTCGAGCAGCGCGCCGATCGACGCGGCCGCGAGGCCCTTGCCGAGCGACGAGACGACTCCGCCGGTGACGAAGATGTACTTCTTGGGACGGGCAGCAGAGATGGACATGATGCGATCAGGGTTGGGTGCCGGCGACCAGCCGCCGGACGCGTTCGAGGTCGGCGGGTGTGTCGACCCCGCAGGAATCGTGTGACGTCACCGCCACGCGGATACGGTAGCCATGCTCGAGCACGCGCAGTTGCTCGAGGGCCTCGGCCTGTTCGAGTGGCGTCGGCGGCAGCGTCGCCAGGTGGAGCAGGAAGTCGCGGCGATAGGCGTACAGGCCGATGTGTTTCGACACGATGCCCTCGACGAGATGGGCGCCAGTGTTGCGGCCGTACGGGATCGGGAGGCGCGAGAAGTACAGCGCATCGCCGTGGCAATCGACGACCACCTTGACGACGTTCGGGTCGATCGCCTCGCCGGCCGCGGCAAACGGTCGGCGCAGGGTCGTCATCCTGACGGCAGGATCGGCGAACGGGGCGACCGCCTCGCCGATCATGGCCGGCGGGAGGAGGGGTTCGTCGCCCTGCACGTTGACGACGATGTCGCACTCGAGCGTGGCGGCGACCTCGGCCAGGCGATCGGTGCCGCTCGGATGGTCAGCGCGCGTCATGACGGCGCGCCCCCCGAAGGCGGCGACCGCGTCGGCGACGCGGGGATCATCGGTGGCCACCAGGACCGCCGCGACGCCTGGCGCCTGCGCGGCGCGCTCGTACACGTGCTGCACCATCGGTTTGCCACCGATGTCGGCGAGCGGCTTTCCGGGGAGACGTGTAGATGAGTATCGCGCCGGAACGACGGCGACGATGCGCAGGCTGGATCGCGACGTGTGACCGGCGGCAGGAAGCCCGTCGGGATGCACGGCGCATCCTACCACGCCTTCGCACGGCCCGCGATTCGTGCAGGCGGCGCGTGACGCGCGGCCGCCTCGCGATTCTTGCGGGCGACGCGCGGGCGGAGTAGCATCTCACCGGGCGCAACCATGATCAGAGAACCTCGGCACGTCATCCTGGCAGGAGCGGTCGTGCTGGCGTCGTGGTTGGTGTCGACGGCCACGTCGCGTCCGCAGCCGTCAGCGCCGCCGGCGCCAGGTACGTCGGCCGCGCGGCCGTCGTCGCGCGACGTGGCGATCGACAGTCTCGCCCGTGACGCCGACCACGAAACGACGCGCCTGCGCGAGCGGTTGGCCGAGGCGCCGATGCCACGACGTTCCGGGCGCAACCCGTTCCGCTTCCGGGGCGCCCCCATGCCGCGCGAGCGTCGTGAGGTGGCCCCGCCCACCGAGGCGGCCGAGCCGTCGGTGACGACGGCGGTGGCCGCAGCGCCGGCCTTGCCCTACCGTCTCATCGGGATCGCCGAACACGCTGGCGTGTCTGGCGCGGTCGAGCGGCAGGCCATCCTGTCGGGGAGCGGCGAACTGCTGATCGTCGGTGCCGACCAGTCCGTGGGCACGCGCTTTCTCGTCGTCGCCGTCGGCGCGGACGCCGTCGAGCTGTTCGACGCGACCACCAACCAGCCCGTCAGGCTGACCCTCCGATAGCCCGACCGTCCAGGGCGGCGATGTCGCGTTGGCCATGGTGACTTCGTCGACCGCTCTCGCGCCTCGCACGCCAGGGGGCCAGTTGCCGGTGCGCGTCTACCGAGCGTCACATGGCACGCCGCTCGCGACGCTGGTGCTCGCGCACGGGGCAGGCGCCCCGCAGGCGCACCCCTTCATGGTTGGCGCGGCCGAGTCGCTCGCCATCCGGCGGCTTGCGGTGGTGACCTTCGATTTTCCCTACACGGCGGCGGGGCGGAAGCTCCCCGACAAAGCACCGGTGCTCGAGCGGGCCTACCTCGACGTGATCGCCTGGGTGCGTGGCCAGGACGATCTGCCACGGTCATTGGCCATTGGCGGCAAGTCGATGGGGGGACGCATGGCGTCGCACGTGGCGGCGCACCACGCCGAGACGGCGGGCGCGCTCTGCGGCATCGTGTGCCTGGGCTATCCACTGCACCCGCCCGACAAGCCGACGCAGCGGCGCGACGCGCACCTGCCGCTGATCCGTGTGCCGATGCTGTTCGTGCAGGGCAGCCGCGATGGCTTCGGGACGCCCGACGAGTTGCGGCCTGTGCTCGCGGCGCTGCCCGCCGGGGCCGATCTGCACGTGGTCGAGGATGGTGACCACGGGTTTGCGACGCCGCGTCGCCTGGGACGCTCGGCCGCCGATGTGCTCGGCGGCGTGTGGGACGTGGTGGCGGCGTGGGTCGGCCGGCACGCCTGAGTGCAGGAACTGGCTCGCGGATTGCGTGTCCGGCACCCGGGATACCTGGGACGAATGCCGTTATAATGTCGAGCGGTTTTCGGGGGGCGCGGCTGACGCGATGCACTCCTGTGGTGCAAAGCGCTCGAAAGGCCGGTCACACTGCAGTCATCTCGCTGTTGCGCTCACGTCTTCCACAAGGTTTTCCACAGAAGGTGTGCATTTCTCCCCCACGCGCGTGGGGACGTTGACCTAAACCCGGCTCGCACGTCGAGCACCTTCCCACCTGACTGCCCATGCCTTCATTCACGCAGTTCACGCCGCCGGTAGACGGAACGCCGCTTTCACGCAAGAACGGCACGCTCGTGGTGCCCGACAATCCGATCGTGCCCTTCATCGAGGGCGACGGTACCGGTCCGGACATCTGGCGCGCATCGGTGCGCGTGTTCGACGCCGCGGTCGCGAGGGCCTACGGGGGGACGCGCAAGATCGCGTGGTACGAGGTGTTTGCCGGCGAGAAGGCGAAGGAGATGTTCGGCGAGTGGCTGCCGAACGACACGATCGAGGCGGTCAAGACGTACCGCATCGCGATCAAGGGCCCGCTGACCACGCCGGTCGGCGGCGGCATCCGCAGCCTCAACGTGTCGCTGCGCCAGATCCTCGACCTCTACGCGTGCGTGCGTCCGGTGAAGTACTACACGGGCACGCCGGCGCCGGTGAAGCGGCCCGACCTGATGGACGTGGTGATCTTCCGCGAGAACACCGAGGACGTCTACGCGGGCATCGAGTTCGCCAAGGGCACGCCGCAGGCCGCCAAGCTGATCGAGTTCCTCGAGAAGGAACTCGGCAAGCGCGTCCGCCCCGACTCGGGCGTGGGCATCAAGCCGATGTCGGAGTTCGGCTCGAAGCGCCTGGTGCGCATGGCGATCGAGTTCGCGATCAAGAACAAGCGCAAGACGGTGACCCTGGTGCACAAGGGCAACATCATGAAGTTCACCGAGGGCGCGTTCCGCGACTGGGGCTACGAGGTGGCGACGACCGAGTTCCGCGACTACATCGTGACCGAGGAAGAGACCTGGAACGGGGCGAGCAAGGACGGCAAGATCCTCGTCAACGACCGCATCGCCGACAGCGTGTTCCAGCAGATCCTGACGCGCACCGGCGAGTACGACGTGTTTGCGACGCCGAACCTCAACGGCGACTACCTGTCGGACGCGTGCGCGGCGCAGGTCGGCGGGCTCGGCATGGCGCCCGGCGCGAACATCGGCGACGACATCGCCTTCTTCGAGGCGACGCACGGCACGGCGCCCAAGTACGCGGGCAAGGACGTCATCAATCCCAGCTCGGTGATCCTGTCGGGCGTGATGATGTTCGGCTATCTCGGCTGGAACGAGGCCGCCAGCCTCATCGAGTCGGCGCTGGGCAAGGCGATCCAGCAGAAGCAGGTGACCTACGACCTGGCGCGATTGATGGAAGGCGCGACCGAGCTGAAGACCTCGGCCTTTGCCGACACCATCATCGCCAACATGTAGGGCCATCATCGCAACGTCTACTTCCCGGAGTCATCGATGAATCGAAAAGTCACCGTGGTCGGCTCGGGCAACGTCGGTGCGACGGCTGCCCGCAGCATCGCCGACAAGGAACTCGCCGACGTCGTACTGGTCGACATCCTCGAGGGCGTGCCGCAGGGCAAGGGCCTCGACATGCTCGAGGCGTGCCCGGTCGAGGGATCGGACTCGCGCGTCATCGGGTCGAACGACTACGCCGACACCGCCAACTCGGATGTCGTCGTCATCACGGCCGGCATCGCCCGCAAGCCCGGCATGAGCCGCGACGACCTGCTCAACACGAACTACAACGTGATGAAGCAGGTCACCGAGCAGATCATCAAGCACTCGCCCAACTGCATCATCGTGCCGGTCACGAACCCGCTCGACGCGATGTGCCAGGCGGTGTTCAAGCTGAGCGGCTTCCCGCGCGAGCGCGTCATCGGCATGGCCGGCGTGCTCGACAGCGCACGCATGCGTGCCTTCATCGCCGAGGCGCTGCACGTGTCGGTCGAGAACACCCACGCCTTCGTCCTCGGCGGCCACGGCGACACGATGGTGCCGCTGCCGCGATACTCGACGGTCGCGGGCATCCCGATCACCGAGCTGATGGACAAGGCCACCATCGACGCGATCTGCACGCGCACCGCCAACGGCGGCGCCGAGATCGTCAAGCTGCTCAAGACGGGCAGCGCGTACTACGCGCCGGCATCGGCGGCGGTCGAGATGGTCGAGGCCATCCTCAAGGACAAGAAGAAGATCCTGCCGTGCTCGGTCTACCTGAAGGGCGAGTACGGGATCAACGACCTGTTCGTGGGCGTGCCCGTCAAGCTCGGGGCCAAGGGCGTGGAGCAGATCATCGAGATCACGCTCACCGACGACGAGAAGGCGGCCCTGATGAAGTCGGCCGCGTCGGTCAAGGAACTCACCGACGTCATCGGCGTCTAGCCAGGTCGCGGAGAAGGTCGACGGGGGCGCTTCGTGCATCGCACGGGGCGCCCTTCGTCGTGTACGGCGGGCGGGGTCATGGGCGCATCATGATGCGCCCCTACGCCGGAGGCGCGTGCGTCCGCGTGGGGGCGGCGTCACATTCGCGCGGGCGTCCGCGTGGGGGCGGCGTCACATGCGCGCGGGCGTCCGCGTGGGGCGGCGTCACATTCGCGCGGGCTTTCGCGTGGGGGGCGGCGTCACATTCGCGCGGGCGTTTGCGTGGGAGCGTTACGTCGCGCGCTCCTTCGCGATGAACGCGTCGATGATGCGCTCGAGCACCGGCAGCGGCACGGGACCGTGCGCGAGCAGTTCGTCGTGGAAGCGGCGCACGTCGAAGCGCGGGCCCAGGGCCTGTTCCGCGCGCGCGCGCAGCTCCCGGATCTTCAGTTCACCCATCTTGTACGACAGCGCCTGGCCTGGCCACGCAATGTAGCGGTCGGTTTCGGTGGTGCACTCGTGGATCGACAGGGCCGTCTGCGAGGCGAGGTAGTCGATTGCCTGCTGGCGTGTCCATCCCTTCGCATGCAGCCCGGTGTCGACGACGAGGCGCGCTGCGCGCCACATCGCGTAGGTGAGCCGCCCGAAGTCGCTGTAGGGATCCTGGTAGAAACCGACCTCCTTGCCCAGCCACTCGGCATACAGCCCCCAGCCCTCGCCGAAGGCCGAGATGTAGGAATAGCGCCTGAAGTTCGGCAGTGACTCCAGTTCCTCGGTCAGGGCACCTTGCAGGTGATGCCCGGGCACGGCTTCGTGCAGCGTCAACGCTTCGAGGTTGTACAGCGGCCTCGTCTCGAGCGCGTACGTGTTGACCCAGTAGTAGCCCGGCTCGGTGCCGGCACGCGGGTTCGGGTTGTAGCGGCCGCCGGTGTACTTCGGGGCGAGGAACTCCGGCACCGGCGCCACGCCGTACGGCTGGCGCGGGAGCCGCGTGAAGAGCTTCGGCAGCTTCGCGTCCATGCGCTTCGCGATGAACGAGGCTTCCTTCAGCAACTGGTCCGGGCTCGACGCGTAGAACCGCCTGTCGGTCCGCAGGAAGGTGAGGAACGCGTCGAACGTCCCGGTGAATCCCGTCGAGCGCATCACCTGTTCCATCTCTGCACGCAGGGCGGCGACCTCGCGCAGGCCAGTCGCGTGCACCTGGTCAGCCGTCAGGTCGAGGGTCGTGAAGCGCTTGACGAGCATGTCGTAGTACGCCGCGCCGTCTGGCAGGTCGCGCGCGCCGAGGGTGGCGCGGGCCTTCGGCACGTACTCATCCACGAGGAACATGCGGAAGCGACGGTACGCCGGCGTCACTGACTCGTCGATGGCGTTCACGGCCGCCGCGCGAAGCCGTTCGCGTTCGCTGGGGGGCACGGCGGGGGGAAACGCCGCAAAGGGCGTGAACAACGGGCTCGTCGTCGCGTCGGCGACGAGCAGCGGATCGACGGACGTCTCGATCCCCTGCAGGGCCGCGCGCGGTTGCGTGATTCCCGTGCGGATGCCCTCGCGCATCAGGCCGATGTTCTGGTCCATGTAGGCGGCGAAGGCCCGCAGGCGCGCGAGGTAGTTCTCGTAGTCGGCGGTGCTCGCAAACCGCAGGCTCATCGGCAGGAACGCGAACGAGGTGTGGAAACTGGAATCGGCGTTCAGTGGCAACAGGTGCTCGCGGAACCGGAACGCATCGAGCCGATCGACGAGCTGCGCCCGCAGGATCTCGCGGTTGACACGCCCCGCATCGTCGAGCGATGCCGGGGCGATGCCGTCGAGTTCGCCCAGGAAGGCCTCGGTGTCCTTCGCCCGACGCGCCTGGTCGTCGAGCGTCTCCGCGGGCAGGCGGTCGTCGAAGCGGTGGTCACCGACGCTCGACGCCAGCGTTGGCGATTCCCTCAGGCGCCACTGCCATTCGCGTTCGGCGAGCGACGACAGCCGGGCGGAGGCCGACGGTGGCGGGGCAGGCGGCGAGCACGAGACCGTCGCGAGGGCGACGAGGGCGGTGGCGCAGGCGAGGCGGCGGCGTGCGGGCATCGTAGGAATCCTGTGATGCGACTCGGGGCGGCCTTCCGCGTGGAAGAGCCGCCCCGGTCGGACGTGCGAAACGTTCGCGCGCAGCAGGCCGCCGTGCGTCAGCCGGCGAACGCGCCCTGCGGCATGGGGCGCGGCACCACGCTGGCGCGGAGGTATTCGCGATTCATGCGGGCGATGCCTTCGATCTTGATGCCTTTCGGGCACACGGCCTCGCACTCGCCTTCGTTGGAACACGCGCCGAAACCGGCAGCGTCCATCGTCTCGACCATGGCGACGACGCGCAGGTCGCGTTCGACCTGGCCCTGCGGGAGCAGCGCGAGGTGCGACACCTTGGCCGACGTGAACAGGGCGGCCGAGGCGTTCTTGCAGGCGGCCACGCACGCGCCGCAGCCGATGCAGGCGGCGAAGTTCATCGCCTCGTCCGACGCCTCCTTGGGCACGAGGATCGCGTTGCCATCGGGGGCCGCGCCGACGTTGATCGACGTGTAGCCCCCTGCGCTGATGATCTTGTCGAGGGCGGTGCGGTCGACGACCAGGTCCTTGAGGATCGGGAAGGCGCGGGCGCGCCACGGCTCGATGACGATGGTGTCGCCATCCTTGAAGCGGCGCATGTGGAGCTGGCACACGGTCGTCCCGCGGTCGGGGCCGTGGGGCACGCCGTTGACCACGCAGCCGCAGGTGCCGCAGATGCCTTCGCGGCAATCCGAGTCGAACGCGATCGGATCCTCGCCCTTCTTGATCAGGTCTTCGTTGACCACGTCGAGCATCTCGAGGAACGACATGTCGGTGTGGATGTTCTGGGCTTCGTAGTCGACCAGTCGTCCCTGGGTGTCCGGGCCGGCCTGTCGCCAGACCTTCAAGTGCAGGTTCATGCGCTGATCCTCGCGGGCGTCACGCGTTCACGACACGATGGCGAACAGCACGACGCGTTCACGAACAGGTTCCAACGTTCACACGACTCACGGGCGGCGGCACGTGGCCGCCCCCCAGGCTACTTGTACGACCGCTGCGAGGGCTTGACGTGCTCGAACTGCAGCGGCTCGACATGGCGCGTCGGTGTCGTGCCCACGCCATGGAACTCCCACGCGGCCGCGTGCATGAACTGCTCGTCGTCGCGCTGCGCTTCGCCTTCGGCGGTCTGGAACTCCTCGCGGAAGTGGCCGCCGCACGATTCCCTGCGCTCGAGCGCGTCGCGCGCCAGCAACTCCGCGAACTCGAGGTAGTCGGCCACGCGGCCGGCGTACTCGAGGTTCTTGTTGACGTTGTTGGCGTCACCCGGCACCGCGACACGGGCCCAGAACTCCTCGCGCATCGCCGGGATCCGCGCCAGGGCTTCCTGCAGGCCCTCGGCGGTGCGTCCCATGCCGACCTTGTTCCACAGCAGCTTGCCGAGCTCGCGGTGGATTTCGCGCGGCGTCCGGTCGCCCTTCACGGCGAGGATGCGGTTGATCCGGTCCTGCGTGCCGGCGGCCGCCTCGGCAAAGGCGGGGTGGTCGGTGGTGACCTTCGGCAGCGGCGTGCTCGCCAGGTAGTGGGCCAGCGTGTACGGGAGAACGAAGTAGCCGTCGGCCAGGCCCTGCATCAGGGCCGAGGCCCCGAGGCGGTTCGCGCCGTGATCCGAGAAGTTGGCTTCGCCCAGGACGTGGAGGCCGGGCACCGTGCTCATCAGGTTGTAGTCGACCCAGAGCCCGCCCATCGTGTAGTGCACCGCCGGGAAGATGCGCATCGGCATCTTGTAGGGGTTCTCGTCGGTGATCTTCTCGTACATGTCGAACAGGTTGCCGTAACGGGCCCGGATCGTGTCTTCGCCGAGCCGCCTGATCGAGTCGCCGAAGTCGAGGTAGACGGCCAGCCCGGTCTCGCCGACCCCGCGCCCCTCGTCGCAGACGGCCTTGGCGGCGCGCGACGCGACGTCGCGGGGGACGAGGTTGCCGAAGCTCGGGTAGCGGCGCTCGAGGTAGTAGTCGCGCTCGTCCTCGGGAATCTGGTCGGGCTTGCGCGTGTCGGCGTGCTTCTTCGGGACCCAGACGCGGCCATCGTTGCGGAGGCTCTCGCTCATGAGCGTGAGCTTCGACTGGTGGTCGCCCGAGACCGGGATGCAGGTCGGGTGGATCTGCGTGAAGCACGGGTTGGCGAAATAGGCGCCGCGCTTGTGGCAGCGCCACGCCGCCGTCACGTTCGAGTTCACGGCGTTGGTCGAGAGGTAGTACGCCGTGCCGTAGCCACCGGTGCCCAGGCACACCGCGTCGCCCCAGTGCTTCTCGATTTCGCCCGTCACGAGGTTCCGCGTGATGATGCCGCGGGCCTTGCCGTCGATGACGACGAGGTCGAGCATCTCGCGCTGCGGGAACAGCTCCACCGTGCCGGCCTCGACCTGCCGCATCATCGACTGGTAGGCGCCGATCAGCAGCTGCTGGCCCGTCTGGCCGCGCGCGTAGAACGTGCGCGAGACCTGGGCCCCGCCGAACGAGCGGTTGTCGAGCAGGCCGCCATACTCGCGGGCGAAGGGGACGCCCTGGGCCACGCACTGGTCGATGATGTCGACACTGACCTGCGCGAGGCGGTAGACGTTGGCCTCGCGGGCCCGGTAGTCGCCGCCCTTGACGGTGTCGTAGAACAGGCGCTCGACGCTGTCGCCGTCGTTGCGGTAGTTCTTGGCCGCGTTGATGCCGCCCTGGGCGGCGATCGAGTGCGCGCGGCGGGGGCTGTCGTGGATGCAGAAGGTCTTGACGTTGTAGCCGAGTTCGCCGAGGGCGGCCGAGGCCGCGCCGCCGGCCAGGCCCGTGCCGACGACGATCACGGTGAACTTGCGACGATTGGCCGGGCTGACCAGCTTGGATTCGAACTTGTGCCGATCCCACTTGTCAGCGATTGGGCCGCCGGGAATCTTGCTGTCGAGCGCCATGATGCCTGCTTCCTGTGTGCGTCCGGACGAAACGGACACGACCCGTCGACTCGGTGGTGAGCTCGGGGCTAGAAGGCGAAAAACATGTAGAGGGGCAGCGCCGCGAAGCCCGCCGCCAGGACGACCGCGATGACGCGGCCCGTGGCCCACGCGCGCGTCGTCCAGCCTGGCGCGTTGGCGCCCAGCGACTGCATGGCACTCGCGAGCCCGTGCGACAGGTGCAGGCCGAGCAGGCTGACCGCCAGCACGTAGAAGCCGACGATCCACGGATTCTGGAACGCGTCGACCACCAGCTGGTAGACGTTCCGCATCTCGGTGCCCTCGCCGGTCGGCAGCATCTCGGCGGGGGTGTACTTGAACATGCGGACGTGCAGCACCACGAACACGAACACCGTCAGGCCCGACAGGATCATGCTCGTCGAGGCCAGCGATTTCTGGCTCGTGTGCCCGGCCGGTTTCTTCACCGCGTAGGCCTGCGGCCGGGCGTGCTGGTTGCCCAGGTAGTTCGAGACCGCCTTGAAGATGTGGAGCAGGAAGATCGCGATGAGGCCGAGTTCGATGGCATAGAGCAGGTAGTGCAGCCGCTCGAGGCGATAGGCGTAGATGTTGAACGCCTTGCCGCCGTCTCCCGCCAGCAACTGCAGGTTGCCGACCAGATGTCCGATCAGGAATCCGAACAGGAGCAGGCCCGTAATCGCGATCAGGATCTTCGTCCCGACCGACGAAGACAGGAATCCTGGGCGTCGTGACATGGGATTCTCCGCACGCGGGCGCCAGACGGCGAGCGCGCCGCGGCGTGATACTGGAACCGGAATAATGGGTTGAGAACCTGCGGCCCGCGCGTGCGGGTCGCGGCGCGAATTGTAATCATCGCGGCCGGGGTGCGCAACCGTGCAGGGCCGCACACCTCTTGATTCCGCGACGGCTTCCGACAATCATAGGGACGCTTCCGCAGCCCGTGGCGCCCCCGTCCGGGCTGTATCCTGCCGGTTTCCCGGCGCGTCGTCACTCTTTCCATCGGCCCACGACCGTGAAAATCCACGAATATCAGGGCAAGGCCATCCTCGCGAAATACGGTGTCGCGGTTCCCCGCGGCGAGGTCGCCTTCACGCCCGACGAAGCCCGTGCCATCGCCGAACGTCTTGGCGGCGGCGTTGTCGTTGTCAAGGCGCAGATCCACGCCGGCGGTCGCGGAAAGGGCGGCGGCGTCAAGGTGGCCAAGGGTGGACCCGCCGAGGCCCGGCAGCTCGCCGAGACGATGCTCGGCATGACGCTCGTCACCCACCAGACCGGCCCGGAGGGCCGCGTCGTCAAGCGGGTGCTGGTCGAGGAAGGACTCCAGATGAAGAAGGAGTACTACCTCGGCGTCGTGCTCGACCGCGCCTCGGGCTGCCCGGTCATGATGGCCAGCTCCGAGGGAGGCGTGGAGATCGAGAAGGTCGCCCACGACACACCCGACCTGATCAAGAAGGTCTTCATCGACCCGGCCGTTGGCCTGCAGGCCTTCCAGGCACGCCAGCTGGCGTTCGCGATCGGGCTCGAGCCCGAGTACCTGGGCAAGGCCGTCAAGCTGATGCTCGCCATCTACGACGCCTACATCAAGACCGACGCATCGATGGTCGAGATCAACCCCCTCGTGACGACCGCCGACGGCAACGTCCTGGCGCTCGACGCGAAACTCGGGTTCGACGACAACGCGCTGTTCCGGCACGCCGACATCAAGGACCTGCGCGACCTCGGCGAAGAGGATCCGCTCGAGATCGAGGCGTCGAAGTTCTCGCTCAACTACATCAAGCTCGATGGCAACATCGGCTGCATGGTCAACGGCGCCGGCCTGGCGATGGCGACGATGGACATCATCAAGCTGGCGGGCGGCGAGCCGGCCAACTTCCTCGACGTCGGCGGGGGGGCCAATGCCGAGCAGATCCGGAACGCCTTCAAGATCCTGATGTCGGATTCGGCCGTGCAGGCCGTGCTGATCAACATCTTCGGCGGCATCCTGCGCTGCGACGTGCTGGCCGAGGGCGTCATCGCTGCGGTGAAGGAACTGGGCGTGCGCGTCCCGGTCGTCATCCGCATGGAAGGCACGAACGTCGAGAAGGGCAAGCAGATGCTGCGCGAGAGCGGCTTGAACTTCACGACGGCCGACACGATGGGCGAGGCGGCGACCACGGTCGTGGCCCTGGCGGGGAAGTAGGACCATGGCGATTCTTCTGGATCAGCACACACGCTTGATCGTGCAGGGCCTCACGGGGCGCGAGGGCACCTTCCACGCCAAGACCGCGGCGGCCTACCACACAAAGGTCGTCGGTGGCGTCACCCCCGGCAAGGGCGGGACGACGCACGAAGGCTGGCCCGTGTTCGACACGGTGGCCGAGGCCGTCGCGAAGACCGGCGCCAACGCGACGGTGATCTTCGTGCCGCCGCCGTTCGCCGCCGACGCGATCATGGAAGCGGCCGACGCCGGGATCGCGCTCGCGGTCTGCATCACCGAGGGCATCCCGGTGCTCGACATGATGCGCGCCTTCACTTTCCTGAAGGGCAAGCAGACGCGGGTCGTCGGGCCGAACTGTCCCGGCCTCATCTCGGCCGAACTCGGCAAGGCGGGCATCATCCCCGGGCACATCTGCAAGCGTGGCCGCGTGGGTATCGTCTCGAAGAGCGGCACCCTCACCTACGAGGCCATCCATCAGCTCACGAAGAACGGCCTCGGCCAGACGAGCTGCGTCGGTATCGGCGGCGATCCGCTCATCGGCACGAACTTCATCGACGTGCTCGGCCTCTTCGAGCAGGATCCGGAGACCGAGGCCATCGTGATGATCGGCGAGATCGGCGGCAACGCCGAGCAGGATGCCGCGGCCTACATCAAGGCGCACGTGACCAAGCCGGTCGTCGGCTTCATCGCGGGCCAGACGGCGCCGCCCGGGCGTCGCATGGGCCACGCCGGCGCGATCATCTCGGGCGGCGAAGGCACCGCGGCCGAGAAGATGGCGGCCCTCACGGCGGCGGGCGTGACCGTCGTGAAGAGCCCGGCCGACATCGGCGCCGCCATCGCCGGACGCATCAAGTAACGAAACGGACGAGGAGGCCGCGCCCGCGTGGCGCGGCCCCCCGTGCCTCCGGCGTCGGGGTGCATCATGGTGCGCCCCCGGCCTCCCCGGCCCTCTCCGTCGCCCACCCCCGGCCCCCGCAACGGGCGTATACTCCCCACACCAACAATCGCGTAAGCGTGTGAGGCCACGGAATTCCCCTGGCCGGGGTGTTTCCCTGCCCTGCGGAGGCGTGACGGCATGATCCCCTCGGACGTCGCTCCGTCGATGGCGCCAGCGGCAGCCCGCGACGCGTTGATCCTCAACGATTGCTCGATCCAGGTCGCGACGGTCAACGGCTCGGGCAGCCAGACCGCCAACCTGGTGCTGATCCGATCGATCTTCCAGATGGGCGTGCCCGTGTCGGGCAAGAACCTGTTCCCATCCAACATCGCGGGCCTGCCGACCTGGTACACCATCCGCGCCAATGCGCGCGGCTTCATCGGCCGCAAGAAGGAAATCGACGTCCTCGTCGCGATGAACCCCGAAACCGCGCGAGACGACGTGCTGGCCCTGCCGCCCGGCGCCGTGACCCTCTGCGACGAGTCGCTCGGCGTGCACGACCTGCGCGACGACCTGGTGACCTACGTCGTCCCCTTCGATGCCCTCGTCGCGTCGATCGCGCCCGACGCCAGGCTGCGTCGCCTCGTGCGGAACATGGTCTACGACGGGGTGCTCTCGACGCTGCTCGGGATCGAGCGCGACGAGATGCGCCGGGCGCTCGAGCGGCAACTGGGCAGGAAGCCGAGGGCGCTCGAGTTGAACCTGCGCGCCCTCGACGCCGGGGCCGAGTTCGCGCAGGCGTCGCTCGTCAAGCGCGACCCCTACGGGATCCGCCGGATGGACGCGACGGCGGGGAAGATCCTGATCGAAGGCAATGCCGCCGCCGCGCTCGGCTGCCTGATGGCTGGTGTCACGGTGGTCGCGTGGTACCCGATCACGCCCTCCTCGTCGCTCTGCGAGACGCTCATCGACTACCTCGAGACGTACCGCCGCGACGCCTCGACCGGCAAGGCGACGTATGCCGTGGTGCAGGCCGAAGACGAGATCGCTGCGCTCGGCATGGTGATCGGCGCCGGCTGGGCCGGCGCGCGGGCGATGACCTCGACCTCGGGGCCGGGCATCTCGCTGATGGCCGAGTTCACGGGCCTCGGCTACTACGCCGAGGTCCCGGCCGTGATCTTCGACGTGCAGCGCGTGGGACCCTCGACCGGGCTGCCGACGCGCACCGCGCAGGGCGACATTGCGTCGGCGGCCGGCCTCTCGCACGGCGACGCGAGGCATCCGCTGCTGCTGCCGCACTCGGTCGAGGAGTGCTACGCGTTTGCCATCCGCGCCTTCGACCTGGCCGAACGGCTGCAGACGCCCGTCTTCGTGCTGAGCGACCTCGACCTCGGCATGAACACGTGGATGGCCGACCCGTTCCCGTACCCCGAGGTGCCGCAGGACCGCGGCAAGGTGCTCACCCGCGACGACCTGGCGCGCCTCGATGGCTGGGGACGCTACAAGGACGTCGATGGCGACGGGATCGCGAGGCGCACGCGCCCTCTCGACGGGCTGCCCCCGACCTTCACGCGCGGCTCCGGGCACAACGAGATGGGGGGCTACAGCGAAAAACCGGATGACTACGTGCGCAACGTCGATCGGTTGTCGCGGAAGTTCGAGACGGCGCGTGGCCTGGTGCCCGCCCCCGAGGTCGACACCGTCGAGGGCGCCGCGCTGGGCATCATCGCGTTCGGCACGTCGCACTGGGGCGTGGCCGAGAGCCGCGACCAGCTCGCGCGTGAGCGCGGCATCGCGACCTCGTATCTCAGGCTGCGCGCGTACCCGTTCGCCGACGCCGTCGAGGCCTTCATCGCGGCGCACGCACGCGTCTACGTCGTCGAGCAGAACCGCGACGGGCAACTGTTCGGGCTGATGCGGGCCGAACTCGATCCGGCGCTGACCGCGCGCCTGCGGTCGGTCAGGCACTACAACGGCTTGCCGCTCGATGCGCGAACGGTGACCGACGTCATCCTGTCGCACGAGGAGCCGCGTTAGTCATGGGCACCCCCTCCAGCACGCCCGGCGGCAAGACCAACCGTCTCGGGCTCGCCATCCAGACCTACCGCGGGAGCAAGACCACGCTGTGCGCCGGCTGCGGCCACAACGCCATCAGCGAGCGCATCGTCGATGCCTTCTTCGAGATGGGGGTCGAACCCGCGCAGGTGGCCAAGTTTTCGGGCATTGGGTGTTCGAGCAAGAGCCCCGCCTACTTCCTGGCCGGATCGCACGGGTTCAACGCGGTGCACGGGCGCATGCCCTCGATCGCCACGGGCGCGCTGCTCGCCAACCGTCGCCTGCTGGGCATCGGCGTGAGCGGCGATGGCGACACGGGGGCGATCGGCATCGGGCAGTTCGTGCACCTGATGCGCCGGAACGTGCCGCTGATCTACATCATCGAAGACAACGGCTGCTACGGGCTCACGAAGGGGCAGTTGTCGCCAACGGCCGATCTCGGCTCGGTGCTCAAGAACGGCGTCGTCAGCGACCTGCCCCCGCTCGACACGTGCACGCTGGCGATCGAACTCGGTGCGTCGTTCGTGGCGCGCTCGTTCTCGGGCGACAAGAAGCAGTTGCTCGCGATCCTCAAGGCCGCCATCAGCCATCGCGGCACGTGCCTCATCGACGTGCTGTCGCCGTGCGTCACCTTCAACGACCACGAGGGCTCGACCAGGAGCTACGCCTACGTGAAGGACCACGACGAGCCCGTGGGCGACGTGAGCTTCGTGCCGTTCTTCGACGACATCACCGTGGAGTACGACGCGGGGACGACGGCCGAAGTGCGCATGCACGACGGATCGCGGCTGCTGCTGCACAAGCTGGCGGCCGACTACGAGCCGACCGACAGGGCACAGTCGCTCGCGCTGCTCCGCGACTACGCCACACGCGGCGAGTTTGCCACGGGCATCCTCTACATCGACCCCGCCGCGCCGTCGTTCGTTGACCTGCTCGGCCTGGTCGACGACCCGCTGGCCGACCTGCCCCAGGCGCGGACGCGCCCGGGCCGCGAGGTGCTCGAGACGATCATGGCCAGCCTGCGGTAGCGCGCTCGGCGAGGGGCCGTCCGCCCGTGCCGCCGACGCAGCGGGTCGCTGTCCCGGCGAAACGCGAAGGCGGATATACTGGAGGGCTTATGGAACGCACATTTGCCATCATCAAGCCCGACGCCGTCAGCAAGAAGCTCGCTGGCCAGATCCTCGCCCGCATCGAAGCCGCCGGATTCACGGTGGTGGCGATGCGCCTCCAGCACCTGACCAAGGCCGAGGCCGAAGGGTTCTACGCGGTGCACCAGGCGCGCCCGTTCTTTGGCGCCCTCACCGACTTCATGTCGTCGGGGCCCTGCGTGCTGCTGTGCCTCGAGGCGCCCGATGCCATCAAGCAATGGCGTGCCCTGATGGGCGCGACCGACCCGGCCAAGGCCGAGCCGGGCACCCTGCGCAAGGACTTCGGCGCGTCGATCGACAACAACGCGACCCACGGGTCTGACGCGCCGGAGACGGCCGCGTTCGAGCTGGGGTATTTCTTCCGGGGCCTCGAGCTCCGCTGACGCATTGCGCCGGCCGTCCGTGGGGCGTCGGTGCTCCGTGGACGCGCCGGGCCGTGCGATCGCCTCGACTGGCATGCCCAGGATGCTGATCGCCGCCGGCGTCATCCTCATCGTGCTGGGCGTGTTGTGGCAGGCGGGCGTGCCCTTCGGGCGCCTGCCCGGCGACATCACGATCCGCCGCGGGACCACGACCGTCTACGTACCCATGGCCACGTGCATCGTCGTGAGCCTGCTGCTCACGCTGCTCGCGTCGTTCCTGCGCCGCTAGACCGCGCGCGCCCCGCTGCCTCACGACCGGAGTGACCTGACGCATGGCCATCAAGGCGGATCGCTGGATCAAGACAATGGCGCTCGAGCACGGGATGATCGATCCCTTCGTCGAGTCGCAGGTGCGGGCGGGCGTGATCTCGTATGGCCTGTCGTCGTACGGCTACGACATCCGCGTGGCCGACGAGTTCAAGGTCTTCACGAACATCAACAACACCGTGATCGACCCGAAGAACTTCGACCCGCGGTCGTTCGTCGACATCAAGGCCGACGTCTGCATCGTGCCGCCCAATTCGTTCGCGCTGGCGCGGACGATCGAGTACTTCCGCATCCCGCGCGACGTGCTCACCGTGTGCCTCGGCAAGTCGACCTACGCGCGTTGCGGCATCATCGTGAACGTCACGCCGTTCGAACCCGAATGGGAGGGCACCGTGACGCTGGAGATCTCGAACACCACGCCGCTGCCGGCAAAGATCTACGCCAACGAAGGTATCGCGCAGGTGCTGTTCTTCCAGGGCGACGAGCCCTGCGAGACGTCGTACGCCGACAAGAAGGGCAAGTACCTGAAACAGCGCGGCGTCACCCTGCCGAAGATCTGATCGCCGGGGCCGCCCGCGGCGCTCACCCACGGTGCCGCCCCCCCCCCCGGCCACGTGCCGGGCCGAGCGACGACGTGTCTCGCCGCTGCGGACAGCGATCACGGTCCCGAGGCGGAGAAGTGCGGCGGGAGGTACACCGTCACCGTGGTGCCCTCGGCCGGGGCCGTGTCGACGCGGATGCCTCCGCCGTGCGACACGGCGATGCGGAGTGACGCCGGCAGGCCCAGCCCGCGGCCTTCGGCCTTGGTCGAGAACAGCGGATCGAACGCGCGCCCTTCGACCTCGGCCGACATGCCCGCTCCGCTGTCGGTGATCCACAGCGCGGCGTAGTCGCCCGCATCGAGCAGGCGGGCCGGCCGCACCTGCGATGCCGTCTCGGCGTCGAGGCGCGCGGCGCGGACGCCGATCGTCACCGTGCCCTCCTGGCCGCCGATGGCCTCGCACGCGTTCATCACCAGGTTGACCAGCATCTGCGACACCAGCGCTCGATCGGCAAAGACCTCGGGCGCGTCGTCCTGCAGGTCGTAGCGCAGCGCGATGTGCCGGCCGCGCGCCACGCGCAGCAACTGGTTCACCTCGCGCACGACGCCGCCGAGCGACAGCCGTTCGAACCCGCTGCGACGCGTGCGCGAGAACGTCTGCATCTGGCGCGAGAGATCCGAGGCACGTTGACACGCGCCCTCGACTTCCTCGAGGTAGGTGCGCGACGGGAAGGCGGTCGGCAGGTCTTCGAGCACCATGCCGACGTTGCCGCCGATGATCTGGAGCATGTTGCTGATGTCGTGCGAGGCCGCCGATGTCAGCACGCCCAGGCTGCCGAAGCGCTGGCCGGGCACGAGCCAGTCGTCCATCGCCGTTGCGTGGGCCGCGTGCGCCCGGAGCAGGGCGAGCTGGCCGGCACGTGCCAGCGTCTCGGTGCCCGCCCGATGGCTCGGTACCCACTCGTGCGCGCCGCAGCGCAGGGCGATCGCCTCGGTCGAGCCCGCGTCGGTTTCGTCGCCGACCACCACGATGGCCAGCGACGGCGACAGGGCACGAAGTTCGGTCAGGCTGGCCTGGATGGCCGCTTCGTCGCTCCCGCCGGCCACGACGACCAGGTCGAAGCCGTCGCGGGCCAGGCGAAGCCGCGCGTCATCGACGGAATCGCTGACCTCGAGGCGCACCGGATCCGGCAGGCCATGCATCCAGGTGTCTGGCGCCGGAAGGCGCTGCGGAGGCGGGTCGATGACGAGCAGTCTGACAGCAGCCATGGTCTCTCGCGGCAGTCTGGGGCAACGGGCACGATGCAACGGTGGGAGGCGGCCGGCGTCGCTGGACCCCTGGCACCTCCCGCCCGTTTATCGGCCGAGTCCCCGGCAGTCGTGAGGCCGCCGACCCGACGTCGACCCTCAGTGCTGCGGTGGCTTGCGCGGGCGCGCGCGGTCGCCGCGCGTCGTGGTCACCGTCTTGCCGTTGACCGTCTTCGTCACGGCGACCGACGAGGATTCCTTGTCGTAGTCCTTTTCGCTCGAATGCGAGCTCGACTGCCCGGTGCTCGTCGTCGTGGCGCCGCTATGCGAAACACTGCCGTCCTGCGTGTTGACCTCGCCGGTGCCGGTGTGGGCGGCCGTGTTGCCCTCGGGGCCCTTCACGATCCCGCCGTACTTCACCGTGCCGCCCGTCGCGGTCTTGTCGGCATCTGCGGCGCCCACGTGCCCCACGGTCTGGCCGTTCGGCCCCTTCACGGCAGAGCCGTAGACGGCCTTGCCTTCGCCGAGCGCCTTGGCGCCCGCGGCGCCTGACACCGTCTTGCCGTCGGCGGTCGTCGCCGTGCCCGCGGCGCCGACGGCGCCGTTGCCGCTCGCGCCGGCCGCCCCCTTCACCGTCGTGCCACGCGCCGTGGTGCGGGCACCCTTCTTTGCGGCTTGTCCGGCGTCACTGTCGCCGACGCCGGCCACGCCGAGCGCGGCGACGAACGCGATACCAAGCCCGAACCTCGTCCGATTCCTCATGGTCGTCCTCGTGGGCCGTCTGCCAGCCCGGAAGTATCCGTGAAGGGGGAATCGGCAACCCGCGCCAACCCTGCAGGTCCCGAAGGCTGACCTGGGTTCAGCGCCGCGGCAGGGCGTACACCGTGAACTGCGCGTTGGCAAAGACGATGGGGAAGGGGAACGCCCGGTCGGTGACGAGGAAGTCGAGGTCGTAGCGCGACGCCAGATCGGAGGCCCGCTCAGGGCTGAGCGCGGCGAAGTCGCCGATGGCCTCGGTGC
>JAEUQQ010000349.1 GCA_016789685.1 Acidobacteriota bacterium
CGGCTGGACGACCGTCGTGTACGGACAGTCCGCGGTGATGACGCTCCAGGCGTAGGTTCCGGCGAAGTCTTCCGTCTTGCGCGCGCCGGACGGACATCCGATGTCGTCGGCGGGCCGGTGGGCAACCCAGGGGTCTTCGTCCGGGGTCGTGAGCCGCCATGCGTCGTGGTCGACCAACATACGCGACTGCCCCTGAGCGGGCGGCTGGCAGACGAGCCCAGCCGCCGCCGAGGTGTCGTCCGAGCACGAGCAGAGCGCGACAGCGCCGATCGTCGCGACGATCACCGGCGATAGCGGATAGCGAGAAATCATGGCGTCAATCCTGCCCGGGCGCAGCGAGGTCGCCCGCGTCTCAGAACATGCGAGAGAACTTGGAGTAGTCGCCGCGCGCCTTCACCACGATGGTGACCGGCGTGTCGTTGCGGTTCTTCCAATACCACCCGTGCGTGCCCTCGAAGGGCGCCACGAAGTCCCCACTGGCCTTCGCCGAGCTGCCCTTCTCGAAGCTCGTGAACTCGCCGTTGGCTCCCCCCTTGGGCTCGCCGTGGAAGTCGAAGAAGACCTCGCGGCCATCGCTGACGGTCCACTCGTAGACGAGCTGGCCGCCTTCGCGCAGCACGGCCTTCACCTCGGCCGCTTCGTTCGGGCCGAGCGTTACCGCGACCTCGTCCTTGTTGGCGCCAGTAACGGCAGCCGAAGGCGACACGCCGGCTGGCGTCGCACCCGCGTCCGGCGCCGTGATAGGCGTCGGCGCCAGCGCCGGCGGCGGCGGTGCTCCATGTGCCTCACGCTCTTTCAGTTGGCCCATCGGGGTCAGGCCGAACACGCTGCCGAGCCCGGTTGGATCGACCCCGCACTCGGCCGGCATCACCGCGACGACGAACAGCACGCCGGCGGTGATGACAGCGATGAGCGTCGCCCGCACGAGCTGGGCCCGGGTCGGCCCGGTCGGCGTGGCCTTGTCGTCGAGACTGTCTTTCATCGAGCCCTCCGTCATGAGTTCACCAGGCCGTAGACTTGATACACGGTCAGGGCCACACCGGCGCCGACCAGCGCGACGTTCGCGCCGAACGCCTGACGCTGGAAGGCGGCCGTCTTGCGCCACGCGCTGATGGCGATGAGGATCGCGCCGAGCGCCAGGAACTGGCCGATCTCGACGCCGACGTTGAACGAGATGATGTTGCCGACGAGCCCGTCCTGGGACAGGTGGAAGTCCTGCAGCTTCGTCGCGAGACCGAGGCCGTGGCAGAGCCCGAACAGGAACACCGCGAGCTTGGTGCTCGGCTGGCGCCCGAACCAGCGCTTCAAGAGCCCGATGTTGTCGAAGCCCTTGTAGACCACCGACAGGCCGATGATCGCGTCGATGATGAACGGGTTGACGTGGGTCTGGCTGAGCACACCGAAGAGCAGCGTGATGCTGTGTCCCAGAGCGAACAGCGAGACGTAGGTCGCGACCTCGCGCAGGCGGAACAAGAAGAAGATGACGCCGACCAGGAACAGCAGGTGGTCGTAGCCGGTCACCATGTGCTTGGCGCCGAGGTACACGAACGGACCGACCTGGAGCCCGCTGGTGCTCTCGACGAAGGCCTGGTCGCTGTCGGCGACCCCGTGCGCGAAGGCGGCCGACGCCGCCAACGCCACGAGCAGCAACCCGAGCGCGACCGACCAGTGGCGGTTGAGCACCGTCACGGCTGCGCCGGCGCCTTGGCCGCTTCACGCTGCACGCGCACGCTGCGGGCGGTGCCAGCGACCATCGCGTCGATGAAGAGCGTGACGCTCTGATCCGCCGGCAGCGCGCTCAGGACCGTCAGCCGGCCCGGCTTCGTCGGGTCGAGCTTCGCTTCGATCTTGCGCACCTCGCGACCCACAGTGAGCGTCAGCTTCGCGGTCGCGGGAGCCGCCAACGGTTGTTGGTCGCTATTGTAGAACCAGAGCTCCAGGCCGGTCGCGCTCCACAGCACCTCGCCGAGGGTCCCATCGTACGCGTCGACGACGAACATCTGGCCGCCGTGTTGCGCTTTGGGGACGACGACCCGCTTGCGCGGCCACTCGTCATGGCCGCCAGGGTGCGCGAACGCCGAAGGGGTCAACGCCATCACGATGGCGGAGGTAGCGAAGATGCGAATCAATTTTTTCATAGCTCCTGCTTTTGGTCGATTGAGCCCGATGCGATCCCCATCCGCCGCTGGGCACCTTCCGTTCGGATGGGTCTGGATTGCTGAAATGAGGCCACTGGGGTCAGTGCGTGGGCGCGGCCAGCGCCGCTTCCCGCGCCTCGCGCTCGGCGCGGCGTGCGACGCGACGTTCGCGCGCCGTCTCCATCCAGGCGTACAGCGCCGGGAGGAGGAACAGCGTGAGCAGCGTCGACGACAGGAGGCCGCCGATCACCACCGTCGCGAGCGGCTTTGGGATCTCGGCGCCGACGCCCGTCGCGAGC
>JAEUQQ010000398.1 GCA_016789685.1 Acidobacteriota bacterium
CGACGCACGGATCCGGACTCCGCCTCGGAGCGGTGTCGCACGCCGCGCTCTCTCGCGGCGCACCGCACCCCCGCGCAGAGACGGAGTCCCGGCGGCGGAGCCTGAGGTCGCGGGAGCGCCCCCCGGCGGCGTGGCGCCGGGCAGCGCGACACCCGACACCCGACACCCGGCGCCGCGACGCCGCCGGGGGCCGCGGACGCGACCGGGCGCAGCCGCCGACGCACGGATCCGGACTCCGCCTCGGAGCGGTGTCGCACGCCGCGCTCTCTCGCGGCGCACCGCACCCCCGCGCAGAGACGGAGTCCCGGCGACGGAGCCTGAGGTCGCGGGAGCGGCCCCCGGCGGCGTGGCGCCGGGCAGCGCGACACCGCGACCCCTGTTACCGACCGGGGGTCAGGGCGTGCGAAATGTGATGAAGAAAGATGTGACCCCTACCGGGCGCGCGGTTTGGGGATGTTCTTGAACACCAGCGTGTCGCCGACCTTCACCCCGTGCTGCTTCGCGAATCCCGACACCGTCTCGACGACGTACAGCGCATCCGCCGTCGGCGAGTAGTTGGGGCACGGATCCGCCTTGCACGGCGGCACCGACGGCGCAATCGACACCACCTTGAACGCCTCGTCGACCCAGATCATGTCGAGCGAGATGAAGCAGTTCTTCATCCAGAACGGGTAGAACCCCTTCTCGTCGAAGATGAACACCATGCCGTCGGTCGGCGCCAGTTCCTTCCGGAACATGAGGCCGCGCTGGCGCTTGTCGTCGGTGTCCGCAATCTCGACCGAGACCCGCGTGCCGCTGGCGAACGTCACCTCGCCGCGTGCCTGCGCATACTGGCTGCCGAGGCGCGCCGCCCCGGCGAGCACCACGGCAACAGTGACCAGTGCGTAGAGTCGCTTCATGCCGACTATCATACGGGGAACCGGGCAGCCCGGGCACCATGCCCACGCCGCCCGCCTGACACGCCGTGGCCATCCACAAATCACGCGCTTCTGAGACCGCCCGACTCGTCACCGACGTCCTGACCGGGACAACCGTGGAGATCGAGGCGGCCACCGCCCGGCTCATCGTCCTGGGCGCGCGGAGCATTCCCCAGCTCAGGACCGCCCTCGCCCAGGCCGGCGAACGCCGCGACGACACGGTCGCCGCACGATTGCTCGACATCCTCGTGCAGATCTCGCCCGGCACCGCCATCGACGTCGTGTCGGCCGCCGACGCCGAGGCCGTGGGACCGCTGCACGAGGCGAGCATCGTCGACGCCTGGCATGCCGCGCTCACCGCGGGCGACCGTACCCTGTCGACCAGGGCCCTCGACCGCCTCACCGCCCTCACCCTCGAACCCGCCGCCCCGCGCGCCACGCGGGTGCGGGCCCTCGCGGCCCTGCGCGACGCCGCCCCCGACGTCGTCGCCCCGCTCGTCGCGCGCGTCGGCCACGAACTGCAGGACGACAGGACCGTGGCTGGGAGCGAGACGCTGGCGGCCCGGGCGCTCGACGAGATCGCCGTCGACACCGATGCCGGCCTGGCCGAGGTGCGGGCGCAGCTCGCGACGGGCGCCGACACGGCCCCGCTGTCGGTCCTGCATCGCGTCGTGACACGCCTGCGGGCCGTCGAGGCGACGCGCCGTGATGCGCATCGCCAGCAGGTGGCGCAGTTGCGCGCAGCAGTGCACCAGGCACTCGCCCGGCGCGACAGCACCGTGGCGCTCTACGACCTGCGCGACAGCTTCGAACGGGATCCGGCGCCGCTGCCGGTGGGGTTGTTTGCGGCGATTGCGGCCATCGGCGACGGCGACAGCCTCGAGGCCCTGGCCGCCGCCTGGCTGCGCATGTCCGACGACTGGTCGCGAACGCACATCACCGAAGCGGCCGCGGCCATCATCGCGCGTCACGCCCTGGGCCCGCGTCACGCGGCGGTGAAGCGGGCCCGGGCGAAGTGCGCAGAGCTGATCGACGCGGTCAGTACGCCTTCGCGAAGTACGCCATCGCGACCGCGGGCGCGCCGCACTTGATGCAGGCGCCCTGCGCCGGCGGGGCACTGAACGGCACGTTGCGGATCGTCGCCTGCGTCTCGGCCTTCACCTCGGCCTCGCACGTGCCCGACCCACACCACGGCGCCACGACGAACCCGGGGCGCCCTTCCATCAGTTTCTGGAACTCGGCCCACTCGCTCGCCGACGTCGTGTGTTCCTCGCGGAACTTCAGCGCACGCTCGAACAGGTTCTTCTGGATGGCTTCGAGCAGGTCGGTCACGAACGGCACGACCGTCTCCATCGACGCCGACATCTTCTCGCGCGTGTCGCGGCGCGCGAGCATCACCTGCGCCTTCTCGATGTCCTTCGGGCCGATTTCGAGGCGCACCGGCACGCCGCGCATCTCCCACTCCGCATACTTCCAGCCAGGCGTGTAGGCATCGCGGTCGTCGAGCATCACGCGCACACCGGCGGCGGTGAGCGCGTCGCGGATCTCACGCGCCTTCGGCAGCACCGTCTCCTGCCAGTTCCCGCGCGGGATCGGGACGATGACGACCTGGTACGGCGCGACCTTCGGCGGCAGGATCAGGCCGCTGTCGTCGCCGTGCGTCATGATCACGCCGCCGATCAGGCGCGTCGACACGCCCCACGACGTCGTGTAGGCATGCTGCAGCGTCTTGTCACGGCCCTGGAACTGGATGTCGAACGCCTTGGCGAAGTTCTGGCCGAGGTCGTGCGACGTGCCGGCCTGCAGCGCGCGGCAGTCGCCCATCAGCGCCTCGATCGAGTACGTCTTCGAGGCGCCCGCGAACTTCTCGGCGTCGCTCTTCGGGCCGTCGTGCACCGGCATCGCGAGCACGTCCTGGGCAAACGCCTTGTAGACGCCGAGGATCTTGAGCGTTTCTTCCTTGGCTTCCTCGGCCGTCTCGTGCGCCGTGTGCCCTTCCTGCCAGAGGAACTCGGTGGTGCGCAGGAACGGCCGCGTCACCTTCTCCCAGCGGACGACGTTGGCCCACTGGTTGATGAGGATCGGCAGGTCACGCCACGACTGCAGCCACTTCGAGTACATCGTCCCGATGATGACCTCGGAGGTCGGCCGGATCGCGAGGCGCTCCTCGAGTTCCTCGGTGCCGCCGCGCGTCACCCAGGCCACCTCGGGCGCGAAGCCCTCGACGTGGTCGGCTTCCTTCGTCAGCAGCGATTCCGGAATGAACAGCGGGAAGTACGCGTTGACGTGCCCCGTGGCCTTGAAGCGCGCGTCGAGGTCCTTCTGGATCAGCTCCCAGATGGCGTAGCCGTACGGGCGGATGACCATGCAGCCCTTGACGGGCGAGTAGTCGGCCAGTTCGGCCTTGCGGACGACATCCAGATACCACGCCGAAAAATCCTCGGACTGTGGCGCGATCTCCTTGACGAGCGGTTCCTTCGACTCGGTCATGATGCGGACGTGCTTTCTGCCCCTCGACGCGGTGCGTCGAGCCGGGGTGTCGCGTGGAAGGCGCGCGCCAGGCACCTCCCTCGCGGAGGCCGGGCACGCGGCGTGAAACCGTAATCCTACCATCCCGCGTCACCCGGCACCGTGCCCTGCGGACGTCTGGCACGGCGGCGCCTGCCCGCCGCGTGCGCCACGGGCAGGGCACTCGCAGGACGGGCGAACCATGCCGGACGTGGCTGCGGACTCGCGCGGGCGAGCGTCGGGCTGCTACCGTGGTGCCGTGGCCATCCGCCTCATCGCCATCGACATCGACGGCACCCTGCTCGACTCCCGCTGGGAACTGCCCGCCCGCAACCGCGCGGCGCTGGCCGAGGCCGCCCGCCGCGGCATCGAAATCGCCATCGTCACCGGACGCCGCTACCATTTCGCCCGGCCCATCCTCGACCAGTTGCCCTGCCCCATCACCGCCATCGTCAGCAACGGCGCCCTCGTCCGGCGGCCCGACGGCCGCACCCCCGTCAGGCACCTCCTGTCGCGCGAGACCGCGCGCAGCGTCCTCGCCGCGACCGCGCGCTGGCGCGACAGCGCCGGACTCGTGTTCGACCGCCCCGGCGAGGGCCAGGTCGTGTTCGAGCGGATCGACTGGGATCATCCATCGCGCCGCGCGTACGCCGAGCGCAACCGGCCCTTCATCCGCGAAGTCTCGCCGCTCGACGCCGCCATCGACGAGGATCCGCTGCAGGTGATGTTCAACGGGCCGCTGGCGTCGATGCGCGACCTCGCCGGCGTGCTGCGCACGTCGGCCGGCACGGCCCACTGCAGCATCACCGCGACCGAGTACGCCTCGCGCGACTTCGCGCTCATCGACGTGCTGGCGCCGGGGTGCACCAAGGGCAGCACGCTGGCCGACTGGGCGGCGCGCCAGGGCTACCACCGCGACGAGGTCATGGCGATCGGCGACAACGTCAACGACATCGAGATGCTCGAGGTGTCGGGGCGCCCGGTGGTGATGGCCAACGCCGTGCCGGAGCTGCTCGAGCGTGGCTGGGCGATCACCGCGTCGAACGACGAAGCCGGCGTGGCCGAGGCGATCGAACGCTGGACGCGGTGACGCGCGTCATGCGGGGCCGGCGCACGCGGTGATGCTGCTATTCTACTGGCCCGAACGCTGACCGCTTCCCCGAGCCTGTCGCCTCATGCCTGCCCGTCACGTCGACGTCGCCCCACCCGGCGCTGCGCCCTACCGCATCACGATTGCCGAAGGGATCGCTGCGTCGCCGGAGCCTGCCCTCGCCGAGGCGCGCGTCGCCGGGCGGCTGGTCGTCGTCTCGACCCCGCCAATCTGGCGGGCCATCCACGGCCGGCTGGGCCCGACCTTTCGCGACGCCGAGCCCCTCCTGATCCCCGACGGCGAGCGCAACAAGCACATGGCCAACGTCGCGCGGATCTACGACGGCCTCGTGCGGACCAACGCCGATCGCGCGACGACCCTGGTGGCCATCGGCGGCGGCGTGCTCGGCGACACCGCGGGGTTCGCGGCCGCGACGTTCCTGCGCGGCCTCAAGCTCGTCCAGGTGCCGACGACCCTGCTCGCGCAGGTCGATGCGTCGGTGGGCGGCAAGGTCGGCGTCAACCATCCGTCGGGCAAGAACCTGATCGGCGCCTTCTACCAGCCGCGCGCGGTGCTGATCGATCCGACGGTGCTCGAGACCCTGCCGCGGCGCGAGTTCCGCGCCGGCCTCTACGAGGTCGTCAAGTACGCCGTCATCGCGAGTCCCTCGCTCTTCACCCTGCTGCAGGGCCGCATGCGCGACCTGTTCGCGCGCGACCCCGACGTGCTCGTGCCGGTGCTCGAGGAGTGCTGCGCCATCAAGGCGCGCATCGTCGAGGCCGACGAGTTCGAGCACGGGCCGCGCCGGATCCTCAACTACGGCCACACGATCGGCCACGCGCTCGAGGCCATCACGAAGTACCGTCGCTTCCGTCACGGCGAGGCCGTCGGCTTCGGCATGCTCGGCATGGCCAGGCTCGCCGTCGCGCGCGGCGTGCTGTCACCCGACGTCGCCGACGCCATCGCCTCGCTCATCGCCACGATGGGCCCGTTGCCCTCGGTGAGCGACCTGTCGGCACGCGAGGCGCTCGCAGCGATCGCACACGACAAGAAGGTCGTGGATGGCACCCTGCACGCGGTGCTGGCCACCGGCATCGGCCAGACCTCGATCGTCAACAACGTC
>JAEUQQ010000433.1 GCA_016789685.1 Acidobacteriota bacterium
CCACCGAGAAGAACAGCGCAGGCCGGGCGAGCCTCGCGAGCGCCTCACGCGCCGTCGCGACGCCCACGCCAAGCACGGCGGTGGCCGCCGCGGCCACCCACAGCGCGGCCTGCGGCGTGGGAATCAGCAGGCCAGCCTCGCCGAACACCATGCGTCGCAGGTGCGTCGACAGATCCCGCGCGAAGATCTCGAGCTGCCGCGCGTTGAGCGATCCTTCGCGCGCCACTTCGCCATAGAGCACGAACCTGAGCACGAGGTACCCGGCCGTCAGCGCGATGTAGGGCACGTAGGGCCGCAGCCACGCCCACGTGGGCCGGATTCCACGCCGCACGACGATGAAGTCGAAGAGCAGGATCGTGGGCCCCAGCGTCACCGTGTTCTGCTTCGAGAACAGTGCGACGAAACAGAGCGCCACCGACGACCAGTAGTCGCGCGCCCGCCCATCCTGCCGCCATCGCACGTAGAGCAGGAACGCCGCGACGAACAGGCCCGCCGGCATGGAGTCGACACGGCCCGTGATCCAGGCCACCGACTCGGTCTGCATCGGCAGCACGGCGAAGACGAGCGCGGCCACGAGGGCCGGCACCGCGCCCACGCACGCGGCGCGGAGGGCGACGCCGTAGACGAGCAGGGCATTGGCTGCGTGCAGCGCGATGTTGATGACGTGATTCGGCCAGGGCGCCGACGCGCCGAACGCTGCCGCGACCTGGTAGGTGACCGCGGGGAATGGCCGGATCTCGTCGGGGGTGTACCCCCAGACGTTGTGCATCCACGTCTCGTGGAACCAGCGGGGGAAGTACGTCCACGGTTTCTCGTGCAGCACCCACACGACACCGAAGTCGTCCTGCACGAAGTAGTTGTCGAGCGTCGGCAGGTACGGCAGGGTCGCCGCGAGGACGATGAGGATCCACGCGGCGCGCTGCCAGGCCATCACGACAGCCGGTGCCTGAGGATCAGGGCGATCATGTTGAAGCCGGTGCGAAGCGTTCCCTCGAGGGTCCCGGTGATCTTCGACTCGCCGACGCGCCCGCGGTAGTTGACCGGCACTTCGATCACCCGCACACCGTGCTTGAGCGCGAGGATCACCATCTCGGGCAGGAAGTGCGATCCCCCGACGGTGAGCTTGTCGCGGAAGCCCGCCAGTGCCTCGCGCCGGATCAGCCGCAGCGTGCAGCCGCAGTCGCTGAGCGAGGGGCCGCCGTGCAGGAACTGCAGCAGCTTCGCGACCGCCCAGTTGCCGATCCGCAGGAACCAGCCCATGTTGGCCTGCGCCCAGATCAGCTCGCGCGTCGTGCGCGTGCCGCACACCATGTCGAAGTCGTCGGCGTAGGCCAGCAGCTTGAGCACGTCGCGCCCGACGAACGTGCCGTCGGGCTCGGCGAGGATGATCACGTCGCCCGTCGCCTCGCGCAGGCCGCGCCGCAGGGCGTTGCCGTAGCCCTGCGCCGTCTCGTGCACCACGCGCGCGGGTGTGGCCTCGGCTTCCTCGCGCGTGCGGTCCTTCGAGTTGTTGTCGACGACGACGATCTCGTCGACGACACCCGAGGCAAAGAAGTCCTCGACGGCCTGCCTGATGTGCTGTTCCTCGTTGTACGCGGGAAAGACGACGCTGACGGTGCGTGAGCCGTACATGGTGTGCGGAGTCCTACGGGCGCGTGGCCACGACGAGCATCTGCCCCGCCCGCGGCTTGAACGGCGACGCGAGGTAGGCTCGCACCAGCCACGGGTGGATGGGATATCGCGTGTCGCGCATCGAGTACGGGAGGAATCGCGGTTCGACGCGTGCGATCGTGTAGCCGACCGACTTGAGCATGTTGGGGAGCGACACGTCGGTGAAGATGGCGCGGTGCGTGTAGTCGTCGAAGTACGACCGGTAGGCGTAGCGGAAGTTGGGCTGGACGATGAGGAACCGGCCGCTTGGTGTGAGCACGCGGAAGACCTCGCGGGCCAGCGCCGCGGCATCGTCCGGATGGAAGTGCTCGAGCAGGTTCGACGCCAGCACCACGTCGAACGTGCCGTCGGCGAATTCGCCGAGACCCGCGGCCAGGTCGAGTACCCGCGCCTCGACGCCTGGCGCGGCATGCTGGGCGATGCCATCCCAGATGTCGACCGCGACGCGGCGGGTGGCGCGCACGTTGTTGATCCAGTGGCAGTACGCCGCACCGAGTTCGAGCACCCGGGCCGAGGGCGGAACATGCGACGCGAGGTGGTCGGCCACGACCCGCCAGACGGTCTCGCGCGCCGCATGCTCCTGGAAGTGCGCGTCGTGATAGCCGGGCATCAGCTGCGCCAGGACGGGGGCAGGTGCTTCTCGATCTCGATGCCCCTGAACGTCACGCTCGATCGTGCCCCGTGCGTCCTGACCCACGCGGCCATGCGCGCGAGGCCGTCGTCGAGCGAGACATGCGGACGATCGCCGAACACCTCGCGCAGGCAATCGTGCGACGAGTGCGCGTCCTGGACCTCGTTGCGCGCGGGCAGGTACACGATGTCGGGTTCGACGCCCATGGCCGAGGCAATCCGTCGCGCCAGCACGTTGAGCGAGTACGGCGTGTCGGCGCCGACGTTGAACACCTGGTTCAACGCGGCCGGCACGTCGATCGCCTCGGCCATCACCGGCGCCACGTCGTCGATGTAGCTGAAGGCGCGCGTCTGCGTGCCGTCGCCGAAGATGGTCATCGGCCGGCCCTGCAGGATCTGGTTCATGAAGATGCCGACGACGTTGCGGTAGCGATCGCCGATGTTCTGCCCCGGGCCGAACACGTTGTGCGGCCTGAACACGACGAAGTCGAGGCCGAACATCTCGCGGCACGCGCGCAACTCGAGTTCGATGGCGTACTTGGCGATACCGTAGGAATCCTCGGGATGCACCGGCGTGTCTTCGGTCATCGGGAGGACGGGGCTGGCGCCGTAGACAGCGATGGACGAGGTGAACACGAACGTGCGGACGCCATGATTCACGGCGGCGTTGATCAGGTTGACGCTGCCGATGACGTTGTTGGTGTAGTTGAACCGCTTGATGAAGTGGCTCAGGCCCTCGGCGGCGTAGGCCGCGAGGTGGTAGACGTGTTCGAACCCGCCTTCGTCGAACAACCGCTCGACGAGGGCATGGTCGACGACGCTGCCGTTGACGAACGTGGCGCCGTGGGGCACGTTCTCGGTGAAGCCTCCGCTGAGGTCATCGAGCACCGTGACCTGGTGGCCACGCGACACGAGGGCGCTGGCGACGTGGGATCCGATGAACCCCGCGCCACCCGTCACGAGAATCCGACTCATCAGCCGGGCAGCTTACCATTCCTCGCGCCGGCGAGGCTCCCGTGCACCATGCGCTCAGCGGCCACCCGCCGCCAACTCGGCGTAGATCTTCGCCACATTGTCCTTGGCCCGATTCAGGCCATAGGGCTTGAAGGGCTCGGGCAGCACCAGCGAGGCGGCCGCTTCGTCGGCCGTCTTGCCGGCCGCGCGGGCCGCCTTCACGGCGTCGAGGAAGGCTGCGTTGAACGCGCCGAACTCGGTGAAGGCCTTCCAGTCGGTCACGGCGCTGTGTCCGGGGATGACGGTGTCGACGCCGGCGATGCCGGCCGCCGCCTTCCTGAGTGTCTCGGGATACGCGACCCCGCTGCCGCCGTTGTTGGTGTCGATCAACGGCGTCGCCGGCGCGGCGAACAGGTCGCCGGTGTGCGCGGTCTTCAGGGCCGGGAACACTACGATCGTGTCGCCGTTGGTGTGACCACTCCCGAAGTGATACAGGTCGATGCGTTCGGCGCCGCTCAGCAGCGTCAGCGTGCCGCTGTATGTCCGGTCTACGTGCGCGTGGGCCTTGTCGGCGCCCTGCAGCGCCGGCATCTTCTTCATGTTGGCGGCGGTGTTCTCGTGCGCGACGATCTCGACCGACGGCGCGAAGAACTCGTTGCTGCCGACGTGATCGCCGTGCGTGTGGGTGTTGATGATGTGGGTCACGGGCTTGTTGGTGACCGTGCGGATCTTGTCGAGAATGGCCTGGCCCCAGCCCGCGAGCTTCGTGTCGACGATGACGACGCCGGTCGTGGTCACGAACGCGGCGGTGTTGCCGCCACCGCCCGTGATCACGAAGAGGTTCTCCTTCACCTTCTGGATCTCGGCCACCGGCGGCCCTGCCGCGGGCGCGGGTTGTGCGCGGAGGCTGTTGGCCGCAATGGCCGCAACGCCGAGACCGATGACGCCGGCCAGCACGACAAGACGCTTCATCACACCCCTCCAGGCAGGAACGTGCGTTCGAGGAACCACCAGCCGCCCGCCGCGACGACACAGATCGACGCGGCGTAGACGACACGTTCGGCCATCGTGTGGCTGTGCCGGCGCAGCAGCGCGAGCGGCAGGGTCACGATCGCCACGACAACCAGTTGCCCGATCTCGACGCCGACGTTGAAGCCGGCCAGGGCCCACGCCTGCGCGGCGCCCGAGCCCGGCAGCGCCATCTCGCGCAGGACCGACGCGAACCCGAACCCGTGGAGCAGGCCGAACGCAGCGGCCGCCCACGCGCGGACGTCACGGCGTTGGTCCCCCTTCACGCCGAGCAAGTTGTCGAGGCCCACGACGATGATGCTGAGCGCGATGGCGGGCTCGACGATCGACGCGGGCGGGTTGACGAGATCGAAGGTCGCCAGGCCCAGCGTGATCGAGTGACCGAGCGTGAACGCGGTGACGATGAGGCCGAGGCGCCGCCAGCCGCCGCCCGCGAGCAGGAGCGCGAGGACGAAGAGCACGTGGTCGGGCCCGATCAGGATGTGGTGCACACCCGACGGGATGAACGTCGCGAGTACCTGCGAGACACGTCGCATCGCGCTGGTCGTCCACGTCATCGCCGGGTGCGACGCGTCGAGGATGGCCTGGTGCGCCAGCGCGCCCGATCGGTAGACGTTGACGAACACCTGGTGCTGCGGGTCGTACGGGAAGGGGACGGCCGTCACCGCGATGTCAGTGGCCGACGCCGCCGCGAGTTCGAACGACAGGCGGAGGCTCTCGCGTTCGGGCAGCGCGACGAACGACGTCCAGCGCCATGCTGCCGGCACGCCATCGAGCAGCAGCGCCATGCGCGGTTCGAGCGCCTCGGCCAGCCGTCGGCCGTTGACGTCGGCCTGGGCCGGGTCGATGGCTTCGTCGGGCGAGGCTGCGCCAAGCTGGTGTGCGGCATCCCACGAGTGGACGACCACCGCGCCGTGGATGCGTCCCGCGTCGAGGTGGAGGTCGATGTAGCTGTACGGGGCCGGATGCGCGGACGCGCGGACCTGCGACAGCGACAACAGCACGGCAATCAGGATCGGCAGCCTGAGGAAGCGGACGCGCATGGCTCGGACGTGAGGATTATGCTCCAGGCGAGGGCCAGACGCGGCCGCGGACCAGCGGGCGGCGCGATGCGGCTCAGTCGGCTCAGGCTTCGCGCACCGCGACGATCGGCAGATCGACCGACTCGGCCCAGGCGTGCCACTCGACGGCGCGCCGCGTCCTGAAGCCGGTGGTCAGCCGCTCGCGTTCGCTCCCGTCGCCGGGAAACTGGGCGAGCAGCGTGTCGCGGAAGTGTCCCTCGAGGCCAGCCACGGCGATCCATCCCTCGGCCGTCTCGTACAGGTCGTAGAGGGCGTACCCGCCCCCGAGCATGCGTCCCGGGGCGCCGGTCAGGCCCCAGCGCGATGGCTGCGCGAAATAGTGCGCCGCGTCGGCCAGCGCCACGAGCGTGCAGCCCGCCTCGCCGTGGCGATCGCGCCGCGCCAGCAGTGCGAGCGCGGCGATGGGCAGCACGGCCGAGTCAGGCAGACAACGAGCGGACCCCATGGACGCAGGTGGCGACTTGATCTGCGCGGTAGGGAGTGCCAGCATCACTGTGCTCCCCTGTGCGGGTCTTCCTTCGTTCTGGTGCGTTTTGCTGGATCGTCCCCAACAAGAGGAGGTAAGCCATGCCGTCAGGATCGATTGATCCAAGTGCCTTTCAGGGTGCGGATATCGGCGCGAAGATCAATAGCGTGATTGCCAGCCTTGGTTCTCAAGGCGGTAGCATTTCTATTCCCCCCGGCGACTACTCGTACTCGACACCTATCGTCGCTGACGGGCGGCAGTCGATCACGATTGAGGGTTCAGGCTCACCGTCATCCGGGAGCATGGCCGTGGTCTTGCGCTACTCAGGCACCGTGGCAGCCGCTGTGTCTGCTCGGTCTACGCTCGGATTCGGCCTGCGCGGGCTGATGCTCCTGTATCAGAGCGGCTTCGAAGGACACGTCGTTGACCTCTCAGGCAACGCGAGCGACACTGCCCTGGCGTTGGTCGAGCGCTGCTTCCTTGGCGGCGTCGCCGGGACTGCCACCGCACAGTCGTTGATCTATCTCGACAAGGCAATCTCCAGCACTGTTCGCGGGTGCGGCTTCTCGGGCGCTCAAGTCGCAATTCGGGGATCAGCGGGCGGACCCTCGACGTACAGCAACGTGATTCAGGTCCTTGAGAACTACTTCGTTTCCTCAGTCGTTGCCCATATCGTCAACGGCAGGCAAGGCTGGCTCATCGCCGGGAACACCTTCGAACCTCTGGCTGGACACAACGCGGGCGCCTACTTGAACGAGGACCAGTCAACCTCGAATGGCCTGACCTTCGTAGGCAACTGGTGCGGAGACGCGACATCAGTGGGCTCCTGGATTCGTTGGTCGGGCAATGGGTTGCTGATGCAGGGCAACTACATTGCGTCCGGAAGCAAAGGGCTCGAGATCGCAGGTTCGTCGAACTTCGCAATCGTCGTCATGGGCAACGACTTCGAGAGCCTCCCAACCGGCATAGACCTCGGAGCGTCGCCAAACGCACAGTCGGGAGTCACCATACAGGCCAATCGGTTCTCGCAAGTTCCGACTCCGGTCGCCAACTCGCATGCCGGCCATACTCAGGTCGCGGTGCTCAGCAATTCGAGTTCGGGTCCCCAGGTCTTGAATCAGATCTCCGGGGCGGTTGGTTTGAGTCAAATCGTTGGAAACACCACGCTGGCCGGCAACCTCGTCGTGAGTGGGCAGATGGCGACGAGCAAGACCGGACTGGGTTCGATTTCCCTGCGCGACTACGCCGGTGGCGTTGAACTGCATCTGCGCCCGGTTGGCAGCAAGAGCGGGGTCATATCCTTCACCGAAGACGGAGTCGCGGATCTCTGGACGATTCAGAGTGGAGCGTCGGACCGATCACTGCGGTTTGGCACCGGTTCTGCTGGCGCGAGCACGAACAGGCTGTCGCTCAAAGACGATGGGACGCTCGAACTGACCGCGCCGCCGAAGTTCGGTGCAGGAAACACGCCGGGAGCCGCAAATGCCTCGCTGGGAGCTAACTGTCCAGCATCATCGCCATCGGCGCCGTTCACGTGGCTGGCCATCAGGGCCGCGGACGGGCAGATTGCCTACATTCCCTGTTGGAGGTAGCCGCCGACCGTGGGTTGGGGACATGCTCCACTGGATGACGGCGATCCCCATGGCCAAGTATCCCGCAACGATGTGTCGGGGATAGTAGGTTGTGACCTGGTAGAAGACATGGACGCTGAGGAATGCGGCCGGTGTCGCCAGCGACAGCATGCCGATGATGGCCGGACGGTCGCGATGTCGAACGACGCGCACTAGCCCCGCGCAGCACACCACGATCCACACGCCGAGCAGGCCGTGAAATGCCGCGGCCTGCAGCGGCGTGCGGTTGATGTCCTCGAGTCGGTACAGCAACGCGTCGATCTGTTGCGCGAGCAGCGTACGGGTCAGGGAGCTGTTCCAGTCATCCAGCAGCCGCGACGGCGGCAGGTTCAGGTTCTGAGGAATGCCGGCGCTGGTCGTGAAGGGCACCGCTCGGCCGCCGAACCACATGTTGTGGGCCAGAGGCAGCAGGACGATGGCCAACAGCGTGGCGACGACGGCCGCTCGCGTCTTCGCTGGTCGCCGCCGGGCGAGCAGAGACGACACCAGGAGCCACGCCTGCCCCGGCGCCTGGTTCACCCGCGTGATGATCGAGGCTGCCACCGAGGCGGCAGCCATCGCGTTCGATGCGGTCCGGCCAGTGACGAACAGCAGCGTTGACAGGGGGAGCAGGATCCACGTCGGATACTCGGACGCTGGCCACCCGATCATCGGCAGCGACGTTGTCGCCAGCAGAAGGGTCAGCACGGCGGCGACGAGGATCGTCGCCACGGTCAAGGGTGAACGACCCTTGCCAATCGCCGAACGGAATGCGACTGCGAAAAAAGCCATGAATGACGCGCACAGAAGCCCGAACGCCGATGCAATCAGAAGCGCCTCGCCGTCCCCGAACACCACTCGCTCCACGAACCGCCAGTACCTGAACAGCGGTTGGTAGTAGAAGACGTCCTCGCCTCCCTGGACAGACCACCCAGAAAGGATGTCGCGGGCGAATGACTCATACGTCAGTGGATCGTTGCCAATGGAGCGAAGCCACACGCCGTCCACGTTGCCGCGAAACATCGCGATCGCCCAGAGCGCACCCAGGCTCGCACCAATCGTCCACGCCCGCCAGGATGTACGCCACCCGGGGCCGCGCAGCAGCGTGAGCGCCAGCAATCCGGTCGCGGTGAGTATGTGGTTGCGAAGCGGGTAGAGCCACGCCTCCTGGGTGGCCTCAGTGCCAAGCAGGACGGCGACCACGAACGACAGCCACGCGAACACCGGCATTGGCAGGGCCAGAGCCCGAAGTGTCGCCACGGCGACGCTGGCGACGACGAACGCAGTCAGCGAGTCGAAGAGCCTGAGCGCAACGGTCGCGCGTCGGGGGGGGGCGACCACCTGGAGCGGAACCGTGGCGCCGTGGGCATCGACTCGCAAGAGCGCCAGGTGCGGTTCCTTGCCAGGGGCCGAGTGGTAGATCAGGCGCAGGTCATGTTCTCCTCGGGCCAGCGGGAACTCGAACGCTGCCGGAGAAGTGGTTGAAGCCGGTTCCGACCGGGTAATGGTGCCAATCGTCGCCTCTGCGGTGCCTGAGTAGGCCACTCGGACCACGAGGGCCTCATCGGCGCGTAGCCGTCCCGAATACTCGACAGTGAAGGCCTCGAGGTCGCGAGCTGGCGCCTCAGCGTCGGCCGGGATCAGTCGAAGGTGATTCAGGAACGCCAACTGCCAGCCTGGCCCGCGTCGATCGATCGTTGCTTCGTAGCGCGTGTACCGACCGTCGCTGAAGGGGTAACTGAACGTCGTCTCGCACCGCCCGCGGACGGGTGGGGCCATCGGTGACGTGTAACAGGCCGCAAACCCCACGTGACTGGTCGTCATCGCCACCAGGAACTTGAGCCCGAGCGCAAGCAGGGCGGCCGACGTCAGTCGTCGTGTCGTCAGCCATCGACGAGGCGAATCATCGACCAGGCGTCGCGCCAGTCGCTTGCTGAAGGCAATCGGGACAAGGAGCGCGACGGCGACCCACTCGGGCCACGTGGCGAGTGGCAGCCCCGAGAACCACAGCAGATTGCTCGATGGCACCAATACGACCAGCAACCACGCCGCGAATCCGGCCCTCGGGTCCATCAGGTCCGCCGCACCGCGACGATCGGCAGATCGACCGACTCGGCCCAGGCGTGCCACTCGTCGGCCCGCCGCGTCCTGAAGCCGGCGGTCAGCCGCGCGCGTTCGCTCGCGTCGCCGGGAAACTGGGCGAGCAGCGTGTCGCGGAAGTGTCCCTCGAGGCCCGCCACGGCAATCCAGCCCTCGGCCGTCTCGTACAGGTCGTACAGGGCGTACCCGCCGCCGAGCATGCGGTCTGGGGCGCCAGTGAGGCCCCAACGCGATGGCTGCGCGAAATAGTGCGCCGCGTCGGCCAGCGCCACGAGCGTGCAGCCCACCTCGCCGTGGCGATCGCGCCGCGCCAGCAGTGCGAGCGCGGCGATGATCGCCTCGAGCGCCCCGCCGAGGTCGGCGACGAGCGTCATGGGCATCTGCGGCGGCCGTACGAGCCCGGCCACCGACTGGTAGGTGAGGTCGTGCCCGGGCGCACCGTCGCGCGGGGGCGCCTCGCCGATGATGGCCACCTGGCAGAGCCGTGGGTGCGCGGCGTGCAACGTGTCCCATCCCAGGCCGAGACGCCCGAGCGTGGCCGGCCGCGTCGAGGTGAGCAGCAGGTCGGCCGTGCCGAGCACCGTGCCGAACCGCTCGCGTCCCTGCGCGCTCTTGAGATCGAGCGTCACGACTTCCATCCCCTCGTGCAGCTCGCGATACCACTGGGCGCAATACGTCTCGAACGGGTCGCCCGCCGGCGATTCGACCTTCGTGACCCGCATGCCCATGTCGCGCAGGCGCGCGGCGGCGAGTGGTCCGGGGAGGTTGGGGGCGAGGGTGACGAGATGGAGGCCGTCGAGGGCGCGCGTGGTGCCGATCATGACGCGCCCACTATGTCGAAGCCGCTGCGCTGTCGCAAGCCGATACAATGAGCCGTCGTGCCGGTCGACCTCACGGGAATCATCCTGCTCACGCTCGGGTGCGCCGCGCTGGCGACGCCGTTGATGCTGGTACCCGGGGCGGCGGTGGGCTGGCTCCTGGCACGCGCGCGCTTCCCGGGCCGGACGCTGCTCGACACGCTGGTCGCGCTGCCCCTCGTACTGCCCCCGGTGGCGACGGGGGTGCTCCTGCTCCGCGTCCTGTCGCCGCGCAGCGCCCTGGGCCAGGCCCTCGACGCGATCGGCTTCCGCGTGGTGTTCACGTGGAAGGCGGTCGTCATCGCGAGGGCGGTGATGGGAGTCCCGCTCGTGGTGCGCGCGGCCCGCGCGGGCTTCGAACCGGTGCCGCGCCGGTAC
>JAEUQQ010000516.1 GCA_016789685.1 Acidobacteriota bacterium
CGACGTCGTCGCCGGGGCGCCAGACGAGCTCGATGTCTTCGCCGATCAGGCGGCGCAGCATCTTGAGCATGCCCTCGACGGTCGCATTGACATCGAGCACCTGCGGGGCCACGGTCTGCTTGCGCGCGAACGCCAGCAACTGCCGCGTGAGATCGGCCGATCGTTCGGCCGCCGTGCGCACCTCGACGAGATCGGCGTGGAGGTCGCTGTCGGGCGCCACGCGTTCGAGGGCCATCTCGGCGTGCCCGAGGATCAGGCCGAGCATGTTGTTGAAGTCGTGTGCCACGCCACCGGCGAGCCGCCCGACCGACTCCATCTTCTGGGCCTGCAGCAGCTGCTCGCGCAGGCGCTCGCGCTCGGCCTCGACGCGATGCTTGTCGGTCACGTCGCGCGCCGTCGCGATCAGCACGTCGCGAGAGAAATAGCGGCCGCGGTGCACGACGACTTCCTTGGGAAAGACCTCGCCACCACGCCGGACGGCCCAGAAGTCGAAACGGGCGGGCACGCCGGTGCGCGCCACCTCTTCAGACGCGCGCCTGATCGCCTCGAGGTCGTTCATCCCCGGGGCCGCCACGGTCAGCGGCGACTGGCCGATCAGCTCCTCGCGCGACATCCGGTACATGCGCGCGGCACCGCCGTTCACGTCGAGGAACGTCCCGTGTTCGTCCTGGATGTAGATCGACTCCGAGATCGCGTTGAACACGTCGACATACGTCTGCTTCGTCATCTCGAGGCGCTCGTCGGCCTGCTTGCGCTCGGTGATGTCCTCGACGAAGCCGAGGAAGCGGTCGTCGTTCAGCCTGACGGCCGAGATGTTCGTCCAGCGACGCGTGCCGTCCTTGCGCTGCACCGCAACGGCGTCGATGGCCCGGCCGGTCTCGACCACGTGCCTGAAGTGCGCCGCACCCGCCTCGACCGCGTCTGCAGGCAGGATGTCGATGACCCGCATCGCCAGCAGTTCGTCACGTTCGTAGCCGGTGATGGCGCAGGCGGCCGGGTTCACATCGAGGTGGTGCCCCTCGCGATCCACGACGAACACGCCGTAGGGTGCCGCCAGGACGTAGCTGCGCCAGCGTTCTTCGCCCTGCCTGAGGGCCTCTTCGGCCCGCGTGCGCTCGGTGATGTCTGAGAGCACGCACGCAAACTGGCCAGGCACGGTCATGAACGCCGACACCTCGAAGTGCCGGCCGCGAGGCGTGCGGAAGTCCTCGATGAACAACGGCTGACCCTCGAGCGCCACCCGGACCATCGCCTCGAACCAGCGCTCTTCGACCCCTGGCAGGTGCGCGCGGGCCGACGTACCGACGATCTCCGAGGCCTTGAGGCCGGTCATGCGTTCGAACGCCGGGTTCACGCTGAGCACGCGCAGGTCGCGCCCGGAATGCGCGTCGTCGCACACGACCTCGCCGATGGCCAGGCCGTTGAACATGTTGCCGAGCAGGTTCTGGTAGTCGCGCTGCACCTGGCGCTGCGACGTGACGTCGGGACTCAGCGTCAGCACCGAGCACACCCGGCCCTCGGCGTCGTGCTCGGGCACGAGCCGCCAGCCGAATACCTGCGATCCGCGCTGGCCATGCACGGTGAACTCGGTTTCGAGGGGCTGGTCGGTGTCGAAGACGCGCCGGATGGTCGCTTCCCAGAAATCCGACAGATCGTCGGGGAACCCCAGCTCACGATGGGTGGCCCCCAGGAACCGCGCCCGCGGGATCCCGGTGACGGCCTCGACGTTCTCTGACACGAACAGGTGACGCCCGTCGCGGGCAAACCGCATCACGACGTCGGTGACGCCGGCCAGGAGGGCGCGGTAACGCTCTTCGCTCTCGCGAAGGGCACGGGTCGCCGCGTCGAGCCGTGCGGCCAGGTCACCGTCGATTGCCACGCGCCGGTGATACCACGAAAAGCCCATCCGTGGCGTGGGATTCTCAGCGGGGCGCGCGGCCCCCGCCGCCGGCACGCGCATCGGCCTGCAGACGCCTGGCGTCAGTGTGCCACCGGCTCCCCGGGTTGAGCGACTCCCAGAGCGCGGCGGCCTTCGCGGCGTGTTCGAGCGCGGCGGCACCCCGGCCCTCGCGCAGGTCGAGGCGGGCGAGCACCATCCGCGCGTCGGCATGCCAGGGCGTCTCGACCGGGTAGAGCGCGTCAAGGCGTGCCAGCGCCGCCTCGAGCACCGGACGCATGTCGGTCGCCCCGGCGTCGTAGGCCATCGACGCACGCTCGATCCTGACCTGGACCGCGCCACGCTCGCCGGCGGCCGAGGTGCCCAGCAGGGCCTCGGCCTCGTCGAGCTGCTCGCGCGCGAGCCGATGGCGCCCGGCGAGGCGGTTGATGCGCGCGATGTTGACCAGCACCGGCGGCGCCACCTTGCCCGCGCCGCGCATCTCGGCCACCACCGCGTCGGCCTCGCGCGTTGCGTCGGCCATCTGGCCCACGTAAGCCCGGCCCAGCGCCGCGGCCGTACGTTGTGACATCACCTGCACGTGCGCCGGACCAGTGAAGAAGTTCCGCGTCGCAGGCAACCCCCGTTCGGCGGCCGCCACCGCCTCGTCGCCGCGACGCGCAATCAGCATCAGCAGCGCGCGGACGTTCCGGGCATTCACGTAGTCGAGCGCATCGGGTGCGACGTGCCGGTCGAGCACGGCGAGCGCCCGCGTGTTGTGGGCAATGGCGTCGGCGTAGCGGCCGATGCGCATCTGGTTGCCCGCGAGGTTGTGCGTGCTGATGCCGACACCGCGCGCGTCGGCCCCGAAAATCGCGGTCTTGAGGGCCAGGGCACGCTCGAGTTCGGCGACGGCCGTGACGAGTTCACCGGCGTCGGCGAGCGCCCGCGCGTAGAGTTCGCGGGCCGACAGGATCCACGGGTGGTTCGGCTGCCCGGCGTGCGCCGCGAGCGTGCGCTCGAGCGCCTGGCGTGACACGTCGACGGCCTGCGCCGCATCGTCGCCCTCCTGCAGCACCTCACCCAGCGTCCGCATCGCGGCAGCAGGCTCCGGATGATTCGTGCCGAGGTGCTGCTCGCCGAAGGCGACCGCCGCCCGCGCCGCTGCGGCTGCCGCGTCGTGCTCGCCCTTGATCAACGCGACGTCGGCCCGCAGGCGGAGCGCGCGCGCCATGTCGAGGGC
>JAEUQQ010000528.1 GCA_016789685.1 Acidobacteriota bacterium
CACGTTGGCGGCACGCCCCAGGCGCAGGTCAACGGGTTGTCGGGCGCCGAGCCGATTCCGTACAAGAAGACCGAAGTGACGCCCAACCTCGGTGTCCAGGATTCGGCCGACGACATCCGCGGCGGGATGGGGATGGAAGGCCTGCTCGAACTGGCGAAGTTCGTCAAGGACGGCGGCACCCTGATCGTCGAGGGTTCGACGGCAGGCATCTTTCCCACGTATGCGATCACGAGCGGCGTGACGGTGGAGTCACCGGCGCAGCTGTTCGTGCGCGGATCCGTGATGCGCGGCCTGGTCACCGATCGCAAGAGCCCGATCGCGTACGGCTACGACACCCAGGTGCCGGTCTACTTCAACCAGGACCCCGTGCTCAATGCCGGCGGCGGCGGGATCCCGGCCGAGTTCGCCGCCTTCTTCGGCGGCGGGGCGCAGGTTCCGGGCGTGGGCCAGAACACCACGCCCATGGCCTCGCGGCTGACGCTGTCGCCGTGGGAGCCCGACGCCGAGAAGAAGCCGGCGCAGGCAGGGCCCACCGATGTCGCGGCCTTCCAGGCCATGGCCGCCGGGTTTGGCCTCAACGTCGAAGGCGGTCGTCCGCGCGTCATCATGCGATTTCCGCAGAACCCGAACGACATGCTGCTCTCGGGCACCCTGGCCGGCGGGCAGGCGCTCGCCAATCGCGCGCAGGTGGTCGACGTGCCGCTGGGCAAGGGGCACGTTGTGATGTTCGCGATTCGCCCGTTCTGGCGATGGCAGACGCAGGGGACGTACTTCCTCGGCTTCAACGCGTTGCTCAACTGGAACGACCTCGATGCAGGGCAGGCGGCCCGGTAGCGCGCCGGCCTGACACTCGCCCGGCCGACGCCGGGACCCGCGACGACGGGTCCCGGCGCACTGGCCAGCCTTGGTGACCTGCGGTCGCAGGCGCCGACCGCAGTGGCTGGCGCCACGGCGTTTCCTGTATCGTGACGAACGTGTTCCGCCACTCCAGGCGCGAGTTTCTCGGCACCGTGCTCGGTGCGTCGGCCGTTGGCCTGTCTGCCGGCGCCACCAGGGTCGCGCAGGCCCAGGGCCGACCGCGCCCGTCCGACTTCGTGTTTGCACGGCTCCGCTACGAGTCGGGTGACTGGGACTACAACCCGAAGGTGGCGGCCAACGTGCTAAACGCGATCGTCGAGTACACGAACATCCCGGTGTACCCCGATGAGGTCATCATCGGCGCCGACTCGACGGAATTGCTGGCGTTCCCATTCCTGTTCATGACCGGGCACACGCTGGTCAGGTTCAGCGCGGCCGAGCGGCGCAATCTCGCCAGGTTCGTCGAGCTCGGGGGATTCCTGTTTTCGGACGACTGCAATCACGACGTGAACGGCCTCTACGCACGTTCCTTCGCCGAAGAGGCGCGCCTCACGTTCGGGCGCCTTGGCCGCCTGGCGAAGCTGCCCGGGACGCACCCGCTGTACCGCTGCTTCTTCACCTTTCCCGACGGCCCGCCGGCCACCTCGCACGAGCTCAACGGCTGGGGAGACAACATCGTCCACGACTACCTCGAGGGCGTGAGCCATGGCGGGCGATGCGGCGTGCTGCACAGCCTGAAGGACTACGGGTGCGAGTGGGACTACGACTGGCGCAACAAGCGCTTCCGGCGTGACGACAACACGAAGTTCGCCGTCAACATCGTTGTCTATGCCATGACGTCGTGATGCGAACGGGGCGCGCGGCCAACGGCCGGACGACCCCGGTGTCACGATCGCGCGTTGCCGGGCCACTCTCTCGATGACGCCGGCATCGCGAACCCGCCGGCGCGGAGCGCGGAACGAGACATGGCAGCGAAATGGGTCGGAGCGGCGCTGAAGCAGATGCGGGCGCCATGGACAGGGGAGAACAGCGGGGAGATGCCGGCTACGCCCGAACCGACCGCCCTGCGCGCCGGGGTGCATCGGACCCCGGAGGGTGTCGCGTCGTGGCTGGCGTTCCACGGCGTCGAGATCCGCCGCCCCGATGCGGCGTCGGCGGGCTCGCGGCACGCACGCTGAACGCGACCGCGTGGCGGCCTGCCCGAGCGGGCCAGCGCGACATCCAACGGTGAGGCCGCGGCTGACCCCCTCGCCGTGCCTCAGGAATACGCTGCGCCGACCATGATCTTGCGCACGAGCAGGTAGGGCGAGCCGTGCGACGGGTGGTTGATCTGCACCGGTTGTCCCTTGGCATCGCCGGTGGTGCCGAACATCTGCCAGTGTTCCTTGCCCGACACCGCGTCGAGGTTGGCCCAGAAGTCGGTCGTGATCGCGTTGTAGGTCACGTCGGTGACCATGCGCGTGACCTTGCCGTTCTTGATCTCCCAGAAGGCGTCGCCGCCGAACTGTCCGTTGTAGCGCTGCTGGTCGATCGAGTAGCTGCCGCGGCCATCGATCAGCACGCCGTCCTTGACATCGGCGATCATCTGCTCGGGTGACGGCGACCCTGCGGGGCCAGCATCGACGTGGACGTTCGGCATCCGCAGGAACGGGTAGTTGCGCCACGATGTCGCAAACGTGCATCCCTTCGACGCCGTCTCGCCGACGAAGTGCGCCGTCTCGCGGTTCGTCTGCAGGCCGACCAGGATGCCGTCGCGGACGATGGGGAATTCCGTGGTCCGCACGCCGTCATCGTCGTACTTGACCGTGCACATGCCGCCAGGGATGGTCCGGTCGGCCGTGACATTGAAGATCTTCGAGCCGTACTTGAGCTTGCCGACGTCAGCGAGTTTCACGAACGACGTGCCGGCGTAGTTGGCCTCGTAGCCGAGCACGCGATCGAGTTCGGTGGCGTGCGCGACGATCTCGTGGATCGTCAGCATGGCGTGCGCGGGCGTCATGACGACGTCTTTCAGGCCGGCGCCGATCGGCGGCGCCGTGCAGTGCTCGACGGCCTCGCCCGCGATTCTCACGACGTTCTCGAGCAGGCCTGACCCCTGCACGACTTCGTACCCGCCCGTCTTCGGCGGCACCGAGAACGTGCGCGTCTTCACGCTGCGGCCCTTGCGCGCGGTGACCTGCAGGCCGGGCGCCGTGCGCCAGATCTCCTGCTCGATGTACGACCCCTCGCTGGTGGCGAGGTACTTCCACTCGAAGTCGAAGGCCATCGACGACTGCACCCGGAAGACGTCGGGCACTTTCAGCGCCTCCTCGTTGACCTTCATGAGGAAGCCGATCTTGTCGTCGAGCGACACGCGATCGGGGTTGACCTCGACCGGCACGGCCCAGTAGTCGGTGACCGGCGCGACGGGCACGAGCTTCACGTCTGACCGCTTGGCGATGGCGCTCGCCCTGGCGACGTCAACGGCCACCAGCGTGATGCGCCTCACCTCGTCTTCGGTGACCAGCGGGCTGCTGGCAAAGCCCCAGACCCCGCTGTGGATGACGCGCACGCCGAAGCCGGCGCTCTCGCTTCGCCCCTGCCCGCCGAAGCCGAACCCGTTGACGACGACGCGGTCGCGGACGGCGACGCTGTCGCTCACGTTGCGGGTGAAGCGGATGTCGGCGTACGAGCAGCCGCCGCGTTTCGCCGTCAGCAACGCGATGTCTGACAGGCCCTTGAACTTCGACTCGAGGACGCGCCCGCTGGGCGACTGCGCCACGAGATCCGCAACCAGGTCGCTCGACGCCAGCGCCAGCGACGTGGCGCTCACCGCTCTCACGAAGTCTCGACGTGTGACCATGCGTGACTCCGTGGCCTAGACGGCGGGCGAGATCGACGTCATGCGGAAGTCCTCGATCCGCATGGCCGGCACCAGCGCGGTGCCCGGGTTGTCGTAGGCTTCGCCCGTGTGCATCGGCACGGGCTTGCCGAGCATCGAGATGTTGTTGAGCCCGACGGCCGGGCTCATGTTCCAGCGGAAGTTCTGCACCGGGCCGACGATTTCGCCGTTTTCGATGAGGAACAGGCCATCGCGCGTCATGCCGGTGTTGAGCAGCGTCATCTGCTCGACCGGGCGGATGTACCAGAAGAACGTGACGAGCAGGCCACGCCGTGTGCCCTTGATCATCTCGTCGACCGTGGCCGTGCCGCCCTCCATCACCAGGCTCTGGCCGGGCTGCGTCGCGGTTGGAGCCTTGCCCTGCTTCGAGGCCCAGAAGCGATCGTAGAAGAGGTTCTGCACCACGCCCTTCTCGACCCACGGAATGCTGCGCGCTGCGAGACCGTCGGGGCCAATGGGGGTCTGGCGGAGGATCGGGTTGCCGATCTCGCTGCGGATCGTGACGTTGTCGCCGAAGACCTTCTGGCCGATCTTCGTGGTGCCACGCTCGGCGCCACTCATGAAGCTCCGGCCCTCTTCGGCGGCACGGGCGTTCAACGCGCCGACCATGAGCGACAGGAACCGCGCCGCGGGACGTGGCTCGAGGATGACCGTGTAGTTGCCCGGCTCGAGCGCCCGTGGCTTCTGCGAGCGCAGCGCCTTGTCGGCCGCGACCTCGGTCAGCATGCCGGCGTCGATCTGCGAGACGTCCTTCATGCCGGTCGTGCCCGACCAGCCCGACCCGCCACCGTCAGGGGTGCGGCAGGTGAGGATGAAGCTGGCCTCCGCATAGCGGTTGTAGGCGAAGAGGCCCTCGCTGTTGGCCGTGGCGTCGGTCCAGTGCATCTTCGGGATGTAGCCGGCGCCCAGCACGCCTTTCTTCTCGCAGATCTCGATGCTCTTCTTGACCATCTGCGCCCGTTCCGCAGGGCCGAAGCTGACCGCCGCAGGCAGGGCCGCCTCGACGCCGACGTAGTCCTGCGGGGGCCTGACGAGCGGCATCATCTCGGGGTTCTCCGGGCGCCGCTTCGCGAGTTCCTGGGCCTGCGCCACCGCCGCCTTGAGCGACGCGTCGTCGAACTGGTGTGTCGAGACGGTTGCCGACTTCTTGCCGTAGTACACGGTGATTGCGACCTGCTGGTCGTGCTCGACCAGGTTGGCCGTGATGGTCGAGTTCGCGAAACGCGTGGCCGAACGCTCGCCGCCGCTGAAGTCGACTTCGGCGGCTTCTGCCGACACCATGTTGAGGATCTTGTCGGTGATGGCCTTCACTTCTTCACGCGAATAACTCATTGGTCTGCCTCGGCTCGTGTGGGCCGCCCGCAGGCGGCCCGGACGCTGTCGATGGGCCGCCCTGGCGGCCCGCACGTCGTCGATAGAGGGCCGCACGCGGCCCCGGGGGCGATCAGGCGAAGGCCGCGCCCACCATCACGCGGCGGATCAGGCACGGCGACGAACCATGCGACGGCCAGTTGGACTGGACCGGCTGGCCCTTGGCGTCGCCGTCCATGCCGTGGTGCTCCCAGGTGCTCGCTGGCCCCACGGCGTCGAGGTTGGCCCAGAAGTCCGTCGTGATCGCGTTGTAGGTGAAGTCGGTCACCATCCGGGTCTTCTTCCCGTTCTT
>JAEUQQ010000531.1 GCA_016789685.1 Acidobacteriota bacterium
CGAACGCCTGGCCGCATCACGCCGAGCGCACGCGCCACTCCTCGTCGAAGCGTTCGCGCGTGACGAACGACTTCTGCGTGCCCACGTTCATCGTCGACAGCGCCGCGTACAGGTTCGCCCGGGCGATCGCGTCGCGCTCCGGCATCCCTTCGCCCAGGAACACGGCGAAGCTCCCCACGAACGCATCACCCGCGCCCGTCGTGTCCTTCGTGGCGACCGGGTACGGCGCGATGAGATCGATGCCCCCGTCATGCGCGAGCAGCGCGCCCTTCTCGCCCAGCGTGATGATCACCCGCTTCACGCCCTGCCGCACGAAGTGGGCCGCGCACGCCCTGGCATCCTCGACCGACCTGACCGGCATGCCGGTGATCGTCTCGGCCTCGGTCTCGTTCGGGACGAAGTAGTCGACCCCGGCGAGTGCCGCGAGATCGACCGGCTGGGCGGGCGCAGGATTCACGATGCAGCGGATGCCACGCTCACGTGCCAGCTTCACCGTGTGGTACACGGTCTGGAGGGGAATCTCGAACTGCAACACGATGCAGTCGGCCGCCTCGAGCACCGGCCGCGCCTCGTCCACGTCGGCCGGCAGGAGCTTGTCGTTCGCGCCCTTGACCACGATGATGCGGTTCTGGCCGTTCGACTCGACGAAGATCGGCGCGACACCGCTCGACGTGCCCTCGATGATCCGCACCTGCGACGCGTCGATGCCCTGCGCCGCGAAGTTGGTGATCGTCGCCGGGCCAAACAGGTCGTCGCCGACCCGCGCGATCATCGCGACGTCGGCGCCACACAGGCGCGCGGCAACCGCCTGGTTGGCGCCCTTGCCGCCCCAGCCGAGGTCGAAGTGCTCGCCGAAGATGGTCTCGCCGGCCCGCGGGAACCGATCTGAGAAGGTAGTCAGGTCGACGTTCGCGCTGCCGACCACGGCAATCCTGGATCGTCTGGTCATATCGCCTCGGGTCGCCGCGCGTCAGCGGCTCATCAAGTGAACGAACTGGTCGTAGAACTTCGGGAGGTCGAGATCCCACAGCACGGTCGACACCTGCCACCACGACGCCATCTTCCGCCGCTGCGCAGGCTGGCCGGGAGGGCCGGGCACGTCGGCCTCGACGAAGATCGTCTGGCCGTAACCGGGCCCGTGCCCGATGTCGATGTTGACGAAGAGTTCCTGTTGCTGCGTGACGATGGTCGGATCGATGAAGGCCAGCACCGAGATCTCGTCCCACATGAACCCGCCACCGCCGGCGCCCTGGCCCGCTGGCATGAACGTCGTGATGAACTGCGCCGCCTTCGAGTTCGATGCGGCGATCCGCTTCTTCACCTCGTCGCTCAACGTGGTCTTCACCGAGATGTCGACCGGCGTGATGGTGATCTTCTTCCACGGCGCGCTCATGGCGATGCGCGTCGCTTCGGGGTCCCACCACCAGTTGAATTCGCGGCGCCCGTTGATGCGATGGTTGCCGCCGCGGTCGACGTTGAAGCCTGCGCCCATCAGCACCAGTTCCCTGGCAAGCGACGGCAGCTCGGGATCGAGGCCGATCGCGAGGGCAACCGTCGTGAAGGGTCCGCCGACCCACAGTGTGACCTGTCCGGGGTACTTGCGGATCTGCTGGATCATGAACAGCGCGCCGTGCATGTCGATGGGCTTCAGCGTTGTCGCGCCCGTCGGCGGCGTGGGCACCACGTCGGGAGCGTGGTACCGCCGTTCGTTCCACGCGCCCTTGTACTGGAACTCGCCGTACTGCTCCTCCCAGGCCTCGGCCAGGTCGCGCGAGTTGATCAGCGGGAACGCGGCGCCGGCGGCGACCGGCACCTTCTCGTGGCCGGTGAGTTCGAGCATGCGCAGCATGTGCGCTGTGCCGGCCTTGACCCAGGCGTCACCGGCCGTGACGGTGATGCCGAGCACCTCGACATCGGGTGACTGCAGCATGGCCAGTGTCGAGAGCATGTCGGTGCCGAGGGCGGCGCCGTCCTGGTCGATGAACACCTTCTTCTTGGCCGCTGCCGACTGCGCGTTGGCGCCCGACGGCGCGAGGCCCGTCAGCGCGGCCGCCATCGCCACTGTTCCGACCGTTCGCAGGAGTGGGTGCATGATTCGCCTCGTTCAGTGCTTCGCGCCGCGTACTGGGCGCGTCATCAGGTCGATGTACATGTTCCAGAACGCCGGCTGATCGATTTCGAGGAGCACCTTGACCTTCTGGGTGCCGGCCGGGAAGTCGGCGGGTGTCTCGAAGGAACGTCGCCGCGACTGGTGGTAGCCGATCGAACGACCGTAGTTCGGCCCGTACGTCACGTCGATGTCGAGGAACCGATCGACCAGCTTCGTGGCGAGCCCCGGCTGCAGGAAGATGGCCGTGGCAAGGGCGTCCCAGATGTGCGATCGCATGGCGGCGTCGCGCTCGAACCGCGGACCATGCACCTGCTTGAAGAGCTTCGTGATCGGTGTCTCTGGCGCCGACACGATCCGGTCGTACTCGGCCTTCGTGTAGAACACCTTCTCGGCCACGTCGGTCGGCACGACGATCTGCTCGCGGAAGGGCGTGCGCAGCGCAATGCGCGCGGCCTCCGGGTCGAACCACCAGTTGAACTCGGCCGCAGGCGACGAGTTGCCCGGCACGTCGACGGATCCGCCCATGTAGTAGATCCGCTTCACGAGCGGCACGATCTCGGGGTTCTTGCGGACGGCGAGCGCCACGTTGGTGGCCGGGCCGATGGCGAACAGCGTCACCTGGTTGGGATACGCCTTGATGGTCCTGACGATGAAGTCGACGGCGTTCTCGTCGGCGGGTTTCGTCGTCGGATACCCGACGACGGGTTCGCGGTCGAGGGCCAGGTACGACGTGGCGCGCGGGCGCCCGTAGGCTCCGAGGAACTCGGATCGGCCCCACAGCCGTTCTTCGGCCTCGAGCCAGGCCTGGCGCGACCCCATGAGCGGCTCGCGCACGCCCATGAACACCGGGATGTCGGTGCGTCCGATCAGCTCGAGCTGCCTGAGGGCGCTCGCGGTGCAGTGCTCGGCCCACGAGTTGCCAGGCACGATCGTCACGCCAAGCACGTCGACGTTGGGCGAGTTCACGAGCATGAAGAGGGCGACCGCGTCGTCGCCCAGCACGCCCATGTCGGCATCGACGATGACGCGCTCCTGGGCGTGGGCCCTCGCGGGGGCGAGCAGCAGGGCGAGCGCGCACGCAGCGCCACTCAACCAGGGGACGAGTGTTCGTCTGGTCACTTCTGTGCCTCCATGGCCATCTCGCGGATGCGATTGAGATAGCCGACGTAGATCGGAATCGGAATGTCGGGTGAGTCGCCGTCGTCGAGAAAATGGTCGAGGCGCCGCCCGGCGGTGGAGCGGATGACCTCGTTGAGGCGCGGGATGGCGAGGTACTTCGTCTTCCAGATCTCCAGCATCAACTCCTGGAACCCGGGAGACAGGAAGCCGACGCGCCCGCCGGCGTAGCCGTCGAGGTAGATGGCGTCGAAACGCTTTTCGACCAGCGAGGCGCGGACCTGCGGCAACCACGCAATGCCGCGCGACACGGGTCGATCGCCGAAGGCGACGATCAGGTGCAGCACGTCGGCCAGGTCGCCCCAGAGCACCTTCTCGTCGAGCGATGCGAAGCGTGGCGTGGTGCCCGGCACGCGATCGCCGCGCTGCTGCGCGGCGCGCGCACCCTCGGCGGGCGATGCCACGCGCGCCAGGGTGGTGCGGAACTCCTGGAGGCGTTCGCGCGTCAGGTTGACCTTCAGGAACTCCACGGCGTACGCGTTCGCGAAGTAGAACTCCTGGTCGCCAGCGAGCGCCGCGAGCCACGGCGTCCAGTCGTGCGCCA
>JAEUQQ010000561.1 GCA_016789685.1 Acidobacteriota bacterium
TGCTCGAGGCCATGGCGGCCACGGGGGTGAAGGCGTTCGTGTTCTCATCGACGGCGGCGACGTTCGGGGAGCCGACCGAGACGCCGATCACCGAGGCGCACCCGCAGCGCCCGATCAACGCCTACGGGCAGACGAAGCTCACGATCGAGCACGCCCTGCCGCATTTCGAGCGCGCGTATGGCCTGCGCGCCGTCGTGCTGCGGTACTTCAACGCCGCCGGCGCGGATCCTGACGGCCTGCTGGGCGAGGACCACGCGCCCGAGATCCACATGATCCCGCGCGCGGTCGATGCGGCGATGGGGCGCGACGCGCTGCAGATTTACGGCGACGACTACCCGACGCCCGACGGCACGTGCCTGCGCGACTACATCCACGTCACCGACCTGGCCGAGGCGCACGTCTGCGCGCTGCGGTGGCTCGAGGGCGGCGGCGCGTCCGACGCCTTCAACCTCGGCAACGGCGCGCCGGTGTCGGTGCTCGACGTCATCCGCAGTGTCGAACATGTGACAGGGCGGGCCGTGCCGTATACGATTGGGCCGCGCCGACCAGGCGACCCGGCGGTGCTGTTCGCCTCGAACGCACGCATCCGGGCGCGGCTGGGCTGGACGCCTCGTTTCGCCGCTCTCGACCGGATCGTCGAGACTGCATGGCGGTGGCGCGAGGCTCATCCGCGGGGGTACCGCACCGCGTCGGCCTAAGGCAGCGACACCGAGCCGACGTGCATCCGTTCTTTCGCCTGCTCCGCTACGCCCGTCCCCACCGTGCGCGCCTCGGCATCGCGCTGGCGGCGATGCTCGCGTACGCCCTGGCGACGGCCGGCCTGGCGCTGCTGGTCAAGCCGATCTTCGACCACGTGCTCCCGGCGCGGCAGCAGCTGGGGCTGGTGGCCGGCGGCATCATCGGCGTCTACCTGGTCAAGGGGCTCGGCTCGTACTTCTCGTCGTACCTGATGACCGACATCGGGCAGCGCGTCGTGCGCGACGTGCGCGATGCGCTGTTCGGACACATCCTCGGGCAGTCGGCCGCGTTCTTCGCGCGGCGCACGACCGGGCAGTTGCTGTCGCGCATCACCAACGACGTCAACCAGATCCAGCAGGCGGTGTCTGAGACGATTGGCGACTTCATCCGCGAGGGGCTGGCGCTGGTCGGCTACGCGGCCACGATGTTCTACTACGACGCCAGGCTGGCGCTCGTGGTCATGACCAGCGCGCCGATCATCGTCTACCCGATCGTGCAGCTCGGCCAGCGCGTGCGCCGGTCGACGCGGCGCAGCCAGGAGCAGCTCGAGGAACTGTCGCACATCACGACCGAGGCCTTCGCCGGGCAGCGGATCGTCAAGGCCTTTGGCGCCGAGGCGCACGAACGGCGCCGCTTCGCCGGGGCGTCTGACCGCGTCTACCGCACCAACATGAAGGTCACGAGCGCGTTGTCGGCCCTGCCGCCGATCATGGAACTGCTTGGCGGCGTCGGCATCGCGGCGGCCCTCTGGTATGGCAGCCGGCAGATTGCCGACGGGCGGTTGACCACCGGCGAGTTCGTCGGCTTCCTGTCGGCGATGTTCATGATGTACCAGCCGGCGCGCAAGCTGAGTCGCGTCAATGCAAACCTGCAGCAGGCGATCGCCGCCGGCCAGCGCATCTTCGAGATGCTCGACACCCACACCGAGGTGACCGAGCGACCCGACGCGCGCCAGGCCTCGCCCCTCACGCGGCGAGTCGAGTTCGACGGGGTCACCTTCTACTACGACGACGGCGACGGGCGGCACATCCTCGACGGCGTGAGCTTCTCGGCCGACGTGGGACAGATGATCGCGATCGTCGGGCTGAGCGGCGCCGGCAAGACGACGCTGGTCAACCTCGTGCCGCGTTTCTACGATGTCAAGGCCGGCGCGATCCGGCTCGACGGCACCGACATCCGTGACGTCACGCTTGCCTCGCTGCGCGCCCAGATCGCGATGGTCACGCAGGAGACGGTGCTCTTCGACGACACCATTGCCAACAACATCGCGTACGGCGCGCAGCACGCGAGCCCCGGGGCGATCGAGATGGCGGCACGCGCGGCCCACGCACACGAGTTCGTCTCGGCCCTGCCTGACGGCTACCAGACCCGTATCGGAGAGCGCGGCCAGCGCCTGTCGGGCGGTCAGCGCCAGCGGCTGGCCATCGCGCGCGCCCTGCTCAAGGACTCGCCGATTCTCATCCTCGACGAAGCCACCTCGTCACTCGATGCCGAGTCGGAGCAGCTCGTGCAGGACGCGCTGGCGAACCTGCTGCGCGATCGCACGTCGTTCGTCATCGCGCACCGCCTGTCGACCGTGCGCCGCGCCGACGCCATCGTCGTGCTCGACCAGGGGCGTGTCGTCGAGATCGGCAGGCACGACGACCTGCTGGCGCGGCCCGAAAGCGCCTACGCACGGCTCTACCAACTGCAGATGTTCGAGTCGGTCGCCCCGACCGACGACAACGGCACGCGCGCGGGTGCGCCCGCGGCGGCCACGACGGGGGAGGCCCCACGGTGATCGTCTCGATGACAGGGTTTGCGTCGGCCACGCGCGAAGACGCCACGGCAAGCGTCACGGTGACGCTCAAGAGCGTGAACCACCGCTTTTTCGACCTCCAGGTGCGCGCGCCGTCGAGCCTCGCGGGTGCCGAGGCCGCCCTGCGCGGCGTCCTCCAGAAGCACGTCTCGCGTGGCCGCGTCGACGCCTCGGTACACGTGCAGTACCGCGGCGTGCCGACGTTCGACGTCACGTTCAATGCCCCGCTGGTCGCGGCCGTGTCTGCCGCCGTCGAGCAGGCGCGCGAGGCGGGATGGGTCGAGGGACGCCTCACCGCGTCTGACCTCGTGCGCGTCCCCCAGGCGCTGGTGATGCGCGAGGTCGAGGCGGCGGTCGCGGGCGCCGACAGCACCGTGATGGCCCTGATCGAGGCCGCGGCCGAAGGCGCGAGCGCCGACCTCGACGCCATGCGCCGGCACGAGGGGACGATGCTCGACGCCGACCTGCGGGTGAGGCGTGACGGGCTCGCCGTCACCATCGAGGACATCGCCGCGGCCGCCGAAGGCGGGCGCGCGGCCACCGAGGCGCGTATCCACCAGCGTGTCGCCGACCTGCGCCTCGATCCAACCATCGACCCGCAGGCCGTGGCGCAGGAGGTGGTCAAGATCGTGTCGCGCAGCGACATCAGCGAAGAGATCGTTCGCTTCCGCGCGCACCTCGACCACTGGGTGACGCTCACCGCCTCGCAGGAACCGTGCGGCCGGAAGCTCGACTTCCTGCTCCAGGAGATGAACCGCGAGATCAATACGATCGGATCCAAGGCCGAGGGCACCCGCGTGCCCGAGCTCATCGTGCACGCCAAGGCCGAGCTCGAGCGCATGCGCGAGCAGGTCCAGAACGTCGAGTAGGAGCGACACATCGTGGAGAAGCGCGAAGGCCTCGTATTCGTCGTGTCGGCGCCCTCGGGGACGGGCAAGACCACGCTCGTCGAACGCCTGGTGCGCGAGGTGCCGCACCTGGTCGAGTCGCGCTCGTACACGTCGCGGGCGCAGCGCCAGGGCGAACACGACGGTGTCGACTACAATTTCATCTCGCGCGAGGCGTTCGAGCAGATGATCGCGCGCGACGAGTTCCTCGAGTGGGCCGATGTCTTCGGTAACTACTACGGCACCCGCGCCAGCGACACGGCCGCGCTGCAGGCGTCGGGCGTCGATGTCGTGCTCGTCATCGACGTCCAGGGCGAGCGGCAGGTGCGTGCGCGGGGCGTGCCGATGGTCGGCATCTTCGTGATGCCGCCGTCGTTCGAGGTCCTCGAGCATCGCCTGCGCGGGCGGAGCAAGGACAGCGAAGACGCGATGCGCCGGCGCCTGCAGACGGCGCGCGACGAGGTCGCCGGCTACACCGACTACGACTACGTGGTCGTGAACGACGACCTCGAGCCGGCCGTCGATCGCCTCCGCGCGATCGTGCTCGCCGAGCGATCACGGCGGTCGGTCATGGCGCCGGTGGCGCACGCGATCATGCGGACGTTCGGCATCACCCAGGCCTGAGCGCGCCGCGGGCGCGAGGAGTCGCGAGATGGCACTGATTGCACTGGGGGTTGGCGGAGGCATTGGCGCCTACAAGGCCGTCGAGGTCGCGCGCGCGCTGCAGAAGCGCGGGCACGACGTCGCGGCGATCATGACCCGGAACGCGCGCCGGTTCGTCACGCCGCTGACGTTCGAAGCCATCACGCGCCGGAAGGTCATCACCAGCCAGTGGACGCCGGGGATGAATGCCGACATCGAGCACATCGCGCTCGCCACCGAGGCGAAGCTGCTGCTCATCGCCCCGGCCACGGCCAACGTCATCGCCCGGTTCGCTGCCGGCATTGCCGACGACTTCCTGACGTCGTTCCACCTGGCGACGCGCGCCCCTATCCTGATGGCGCCGGCCATGAATACCCACATGCTCGAGCATCCCGCGACGCAGGCCAATCTCGCGACCCTTGCGGCGCGTGGCGTGCGCTTCGTCGAGCCGGGCGCGGGGTACCTGGCGTGCGGCTGGATCGGCAGGGGGCGCCTCGCCGAACCCGACGAGATCGCCGCGGCGGCCGACCAGTGCCTGCGCGGGTCGACCTCGCTGGCCGGGCGTCACGTGGTCGTGTCGGCGGGCCCGACCTACGAGGATCTCGACCCGGTCAGGTATCTCGGGAACCGCTCGACGGGCCGGATGGGCCTTGCCATCGCCGACGAGGCCCTCGCGCGTGGCGCGCGCGTCACGCTCGTGGTGGGCCCGACGACGCTCGCGACGCCTGCGGGCGCAGACGTCCGTCACGTCCGTTCCGCCGCCGACATGCACACCGCGGTGTTCGCGGCGGCCCCGTCGGCCGACGTCGTGATCATGGCGGCGGCAGTCGCCGACTACACGCCAGCCGCTGGAGCGGCGCCACAGAAGGTCAAGAAGACCGACGGCGAACTGTCGATCGCGTTGTCGCGCACGCGCGACATCCTCGCCGACCTCGGCGCGTGGCGCGCCGACCGCGTCTCGCCGGTGCTCGTCGGTTTCGCTGCCGAGACCGAGCGCGTCGTCGAGCAGGCACGTGCGAAACTCGCGTCGAAGCGTGTCGATCTCGTGGTGGCCAATGACGTGTCGCGTGCCGACGCGGGATTCGCGGTCGACACGAATGCGGCGACGCTCGTGACGCGTGACGAGGCCGAGGCCGTGCCGCTGCAGCAGAAGCGCACGCTGGCGTCGGTGATCCTGGATCGCATCGAGACGCTGCTGGCAACGGCGGCGCCAGCAAAGGACTAGCGCCCAGTGTCAGAGACCCCACGCGCCCTGGCCGATCATCTGCGTTTCTACGCCGAGCTCGGCGTCGGCGGTTTCTCGCGCGACGCAGCCTGGCGGCGGCGTGACGACAGCGCGCTGGCACCCCCGCCCGCGGACGCTGCGCAGGCCGACCGGCCATTCGACGGTGTGGGCGTGGAGCCCGTCACGTTCGGGGATGCCGTGCCGCAGCCGCCTGTCGGTGC